>NZ_JBNUPN010000033.1:0-16260 GCF_050409405.1 Facklamia sp. P13069
TATCCTTTTCATCATTTATTATAGTGGATAGTGGGACATTTTGATTTGTGTTCTCCTGAGACATTATCATTTACGTTTAATATATAAAATCAATAGATACCAGCTCTTCTTTAATATCAATAGTTTGTTTGATATAATTTTTTAATAAATAAAAGAAAGAAATTAACTCAATTTTTAAATTTTAAATAGAGAATTTCCTAAAGGAAAAAAGAATATTATGGCCGAATGATTACAATAAGTTCTGTAAAATTTTAGAAGAGCGGAATATGTGTGAAGAATATTTAATAATAGAAACAGGTATGTCTTCAGCAACTTCAGCAAAACCTGGCAAAAACAAAAATTTTTAATATGGATGTGTTGGGAATAGTTTATTAAGCTTTAGGTCGTAATGTTTGGAATATAGTAAGTTGTGAGATTATCAAGTAGAAAATGGAGTAGATAAGATGAGTATACGAGAGAAGGAAAAAAGTACAGACCTATGGGTATATGATTTGTTAAAAGAAGCAAATATTGACCTAGACCCACAAGGATCAACAGTTAAAGAAATTAATGATGCCTTAAAGACTGCTTCAAAAAGAGGAACTGGTAATGTCGGTTATCCAGAATACACAGGTACAGTTAAGGACTTTTTGATTGTCATTGAAAATAAAGTTTCCGTTTCCAATCATGAGATAAGAACAAAAGAAGATTTAATTTCTGAAGAAACACAGGCTATCTGTGATTATGCAGTTAACGGAGCTTTGTTTTATGGTAAACACTTAGCAAAAAATACATCTTATAAAAAAATTATAGCTATTGGTATTTCAGGGAATGAGAAGCGTCATAGGATAAGCCCTATATTTGTAGATGAAAGGGGCAATTACAAAGAACTACCAGAAGTTGAAAGTTTTATATTATTTAATGAAGATAATATAGATGAGTACTACATCAGAGAGATTTTAGAAGAAGACACCAATCAAGAAAAAGAAACAAAAGAAATTTTAAAAGATGCGGCAGAGCTTCATGAAGCTTTGAGAAATTATGGTTCAATTCAAGATAAGGATAAGCCACTAATTGTTTCAGGAATACTACTGGCCTTAAGGGAAGCAGATTATGGTAATTTTTCTATTGACAGTTTGATTGGTGATACAAATGAAAAAACTACAGATGGTCAAAAGATTTATAAGGCCATAAAAGACAACTTAGATCGAGCTAATGTGTCTCCTCAAGTAAAAAAAGACAAACTATTAAGCCAGTTTTCTGTAATCAGAGATAATACTTTAATTAATGAGGTGAATAACACCCTTGGTAAAACCCCATTAAAGCACTATACAGAATTTCTAGAAAAAAGAATCTATCAAAATATTAGATACAACAGAAATGGGGAAGACTATTTGGGAAGATTCTATGGAGAGTTCATGTCCTATTCTGGAGGAGATGGCCAGTCTTTAGGAATCATCCTTACACCAAAACATATCACCAGCCTATTCTGTGATTTATTAGATATAAAAAGCACAGACATTGTATTTGATCCATGCTGTGGAACGGCTGGGTTTTTGATTTCTGCCATGCACAATATGTTGAGTAAAACAGAAGATGTTCAAGAAAAAAGAGAAATAAAGAAGAATCAGCTATATGGGGTTGAGTCTCAATCCTATATGTTTACTATCGCAACGACCAATATGATCTTACGTGGAGATGGGAAAAGCAATTTAGAAAATGCGGATTTTCTAAGACTAAACCCTGCAAAAATCCAAAAGGAATGGCATCCGACAATCGGTATGATGAACCCTCCATATTCTCAAGGGTCAAGTACAAATAAAGATCTTTATGAAATTGCTTTTACAGAGCATCTATTAGACTCTATGGTTGAAGATGGAAAAGTGGCTATCATCGTCCCCCAATCTACCATGACGGGAAAAACAAAAGTTGAAAAGGAAATCAAGACAAATATATTAAAGAAACATACCCTAGAGGGTGTTATCACCTTGAATAAAGACACCTTTTATGGTGTTGGGGTAAATCCCTGTATTGCTATATTTACAGCAGGTGTTCCTCATTATGAGGATAAGGAATGTAAATTTATAAATTTTGAAGATGATGGCTATATAGTATCTAAGCATATAGGCTTAGTTGAAACACAAAATGCAAAAGATAAAAAGCAACACTTACTTGATGTATGGTTTAACCGCTTAGATACAGAAACAAAATTCTGTGTCAAGACGACAGTTGAAGCAGACGATGAGTGGTTACATTCTTTCTATTATTTTAACGATGAAATCCCTTCGGAAGAAGACTTTAGAAACACCATTGCTGATTACATTACCTTTGAAGTAAACATGATAACTCATGGTAGAGGATATTTATTTGGAATTGAAGACGAAAAAAATGAAAATGAATTTGAGATTCATAAGGCAGAAGAGATGTTAGTTGCTGAGGAAGAGGAGGTTTATGATGAAAAATAGACTATCCTTAAATGATATGGAGTGGGGAAAGTTTAAGATATCTGACCTTTTCAATGTAAGTTTATCAAAAGGAGATAATAAAGCAGACTTACTTGGTGATGGGGATATACCTTTGATTTCTTCAGGATTTAACAATAATGGAATTACAAAATTTATAGTTGATGGAGATGGAATAAGTGAAATAATAAAAAGAAACACAATAACTGTTGACATGTTTGGCAAGGCTTTTTATCAACCTTTTAAATATTTTGCTGTATCTCATGGAAGAATAAATATACTAAGTTCATTGACAAGTATGTCTAAAGAAACATTAAAATTTATTGTTAGTTGTATTAATGAAAGTACAAAAAATATATTTTCTTACAATAGAATGTGTTCAAGCACAAGACTTTCTAAATTAAAGATATTACTACCAATAGATAATCAAAACAAACCCAACTGGCAATTTATGGAAGATTATATCAAACAGGAGCAAAAAAAAATTGCAGAGAATGTTATTAACTACTATGAACAAAAAATACTAGAAACAGCTTTTGATTTAGTTGGATTTGAAGATGTTGAGTGGAAAGTATTTCCATTTGATAAATTATTTAGAAAAATTCAAAGAGGGAAAAGACTTAAAAAAGCTGACCATATTGACGGAAATATAGCTTATGTTTCATCTACTGGCCTTAATAATGGGGTTGATGGATTTATTGGAAACAAAAAAGATGTTAGGTTTTTTAGAGAAAATTTAACAATAGCTAATAGTGGGAGTGTAGGTTCTTGTTTTTATCATCAGTATGAGTATATAGCAAGCGATCATGTAACATCACTAACATTAGAAAATGCAGATAAACATATTTATCTTTTCATGGCTACTATAATAAAAAGACTTGAAGAAAAATATTCATTTAATAGAGAGATTAATGATAAAAGAATTCGAACTGAAAAAATCATATTACCAGCAGATAAAAAGGGCAATCCACACTGGGACTATATGAGTAAATTTATGCAAAAGCTAGAAGTTGAAAAGCTTGAAAAAGCCCTTGAATATATATATCTATATATATATATATATATATATATATATAGATTAGCCATTTCCGAGGCTTTACGTCTACCTTTACTAAAAGAAAAAGAATGGAAGGAATTTTGGTTAGAAGACCTTGTTGATATTTCTGGGGGTCGTGATATTTATGCAAAAGAAAGAATTGATGGGGATATTCCATATGTAACGGGAACAGCAAACAACAATGGGATTGGATATTTTATATCAAATAAAAACCCAACACTAGAAAGAGGATGTATTAGTGTAAACAGAAATGGATCAGTGGGATATGCCTTCTATCACCCTTACGAAGCTTTATATGGCAATGATACAAGAAAGCTTAGATCTAAATACAAAGATAAATATTATTCAATGTTCTTAGTTCAGAGTATAAAAAGTCAAAAAGAAAAATATGGATACGGTTATAAAATGGGTACAGCAAGATTAAAGAGACAAAAAATAATGCTTCCTGTAAATAACATAGGAGGCCCTGACTTTGTATATATGAAAAAATATATGCAAATAGAAGAAATTAAAGCGTTCTATCAAACACTTGATTATTATAAGAAGAAATATGAAAACTAGGTGGAAGTTATGAGTGCAAATACAAAATTAGGAAGATTAAAAGAAGTAGATATTAGAGAGTTATGGGCACACGAACAATATAATTTTTCTAACTGGCTAGCCAAAGATGAAAATATAGACTTATTAAATGACACAGTAGGTCTGACATTGACCGATATAGACAAGGAGGTTTATGTAGGTTCCTATCGTTGTGATTTAGTAGCTGTTGATGAAACAACTGGTGTAAAAATCATTATTGAAAATCAATTGGGTTCAACTGATCACGATCATTTAGGAAAAGTTATTACTTATGCTTCAGGGCTAGATGCAAATGTCATTATCTGGATTGTTAAGGAAGCTCGAGAAGAGCATAAGAGTGCTATCGAATGGCTAAACAACAATATGGCTAAAGAAATCTCCTTTTTTCTATTAGAGATTAAAGCTTATAAAATTGGAGACTCTTTACCAGCTCCGATGTTTAGAGTGGTAGAAAAACCCAATGATTTTATCAAGAGCAATAAGAGTGTAAAAGATGGTGACTTATCGAAAACTCAAGCCGAAAGACTAAACTTCTGGACAGAGTTCAATAGAGTTGTTACAGAAAGTGGAAAGCCATTTAATGTTAGAAAGGCAACTACAGATCACTGGTATGATGTAGCAATAGGCACGAGTGATGCTCATATCAGTATTACATTGGTTAATAAAGATGGAAGCATCGGTGTAGAACTTTATGTTCGAGATAGTAAAGACTTATTTGATAATCTTTATGAACATAGGGATGAAATAGAGTCTAAACTAGGCTTTAATATGCACTGGGAAAGATTAGATGATAAAAAAGCATCTAGAATTAAATCATACATTCCTGGTTTGAACTTCAATAAGCAAGGTAATTATCCTGAACTTATGAATCAAGTAATTGAGAGAGTAGTTAAGGTTAGAGATATTTTTAAAGGATACTTATAGAGGTGCTTAATGTCAGTTAAACAATATCAAAGCCAACTTAATAATCTTGATAAAGATATCGCTATTTTAGAAAAAAAGCGTGCAGAGGAAGATAGGAAGGCTGCACTTAAAGAATCTAAGGCATTAAAAGTTACAATAAGTAAATCAGCTTCTCAAGCTACTGTGAATAGTAAATTAAGACAAATTAGTCAGTATCAAGAGATCGCAACCAAGGCAAGAGCGAAGAGTGCGAATTACTCTAAGAAAATTGGTGAGAAACGAAAGAAAAGAAATGAAGTATATCAAAAACTCCAGAAGGCAGAGCAGGATTTGAAGAAGAAAGAAACAAAAGAGACTCAAAAGATCCAACGTATGTATGAGGACAGAATTAAGGAACTAGAGGGTGTAGCTATATCAAAAGTAGAATCGATAAATAAAACATTGAGTAGTGAAAGAGCGTATGACGTATTTATTTCTCATGCTTATGAGGATAAGGAGAGCTTTGTAAATGAACTAGTTGATGAGCTTATGAAAAAAGGTGTTTCAGTTTGGTATGACAACAAAGATACTGTTTGGGGCTCATCATTACGGGAAGAAATTGATAGTGGGTTGAAGCATTCGAAGTATGGAATAGTGGTGCTTTCTCCTTCATATATAGCAGATGGTAAGTATTGGACCAAACAGGAATTAAATGGTTTATTTCAAATGGAAAGTATAGAAAGTGGAAGAATTTTGCCAATCTGGCATCAGTTAACCAAAAAGGAAGTGGCTAATTATAGTCCGATGATAGCTGATAGAAAAGCGATGACTACAGCTATTCTTACACCAGGAGAGATAGCAGAGGAGTTCGCAAAATTATTAAAGATTGTTTCAGAAGGTGAGAAGTGAAAAAAATATGACTTTGTAAGCTTGTTGATAGTTTTAGCACCTCTGAATAAGCTGTAGCGAGGAGATTCAATTAATGGAAACAGTAAGAATCATGCTCCATATATGGGCTGGCCCAATCTGGGGATGCACGTTTGATGAAGATAAAGGAGAATATGATTATGATATTGAACTCATTGTTAAAGACGATGAATTAATGAGGTTACATCAAATAATACAAGATTTATACTCGTCAAATTATGTTCTCACTGAAAATGGAGTGATCACAAATACTGACCAGGAAAAGGCTGACAAAGAAAGAATGTTGGATTTACTTGTAAAGCTTATTGCCAGACTTAACGAAATCAATGAGGGTAGTTTTATAATTGATGATAGAGAGACGGAACGAGTTAGGAGTCTCTGATACTAAAATGGTACTATTCCTTAAAAAAACAGAGAATAATATGAGTGAAAAATGGACCTTGTTCACAAAAGTGGCTTTCAAAAGCCCCTGTAAGTAGCTTTAATTTCAAGGAGTGGGAGTAGTACTCAGTGTTTTATGTTTTATAACTACAAGATAAAACTATTTTTTGCGTTTGCTTTAATACGATAAATCTATGGAGGTTAACGATGAATACTAGAGAAACATATATTTAGAATTTAAATCCAAACTATCCGATAGTTTTTTAAAAACAGTCAGTGCTTACGCAAACTATAATGATGGTATTATACAATTTGGGGTAGATGATAGTGGTAACTCTGTTCACTTTAAGGACTTACAAGAACTTTCCTTAAGGATTGAAAACAAGATTAATGATAGCATTAGGCCAGTTCCTGAGTACAGTATAGAAATAGATGAAATAAAAGAAATTGTTGAATTAAAAGTTTATGAAAGTGGGCTTAAGCCCTATCTATATAAGAATAGAGCGTATATGAGAAGAGATTTTTCAAGTTTACCTATAGATGATAGAGACGAAATGAAGAGACTTATATTAGAAGGTTTGAAGCAAAATTATGAAGATTTGCCTCCAACAAATCAAGAACTAACCTTTAACCTTTTAGAAGAAGCACTACGCAAAAAGATGAATATGGATAAACTAAGTTTAGATATATTAAAAATACTAGGCTTATATGATGATAGAAAGGGATATAATTTAGCAGCACAAATTATATCTGATGAAAATAATATTAGAATGATTGATATCGTTACGTTTGGTATTGATATTAATGAATTTAAGGAGAAAATTTTAATTGAAAATGTTTCTATACTTAGTGCATATAATCAAGCTGTAGAAGTATAGAGAAGATATTTTAAATACGAAAAAATTGAAGGAATTATTAGAAAAACGATCGAGATGATTCCGGAAGATGCTTTTAGAGAAGCGATCGCAAATGTTCTAGTGTATAGAGATTGGAGTATTCCAGCATCAATTAAAGTAGAAATTTATGATCAATATATTGAAATATCTTCACCAGGAAGCTTACCGAAAGGATTAAGTAAAGAGGAATATATTAGTGGGCAAATTTCTATTCTTAGAAATGAAAAAATTGGGAGCTTGTTTAATAGATTAGGTTTAATAGAAAAATTTGCAACAGGAATAAAACGAATAAAACATTTATATCAAGGAAAAATAAGACAGCCTATTTTTGAAGTGTATCCCAATTCAATTATGATTAGATTACCCATAATGACAGATCAAATACAAGGTTTAAGTGAAAGTGCATCTGTTCTTTTACAAAGAATGCCTATAAATAAAGAATTGAGTAGATTGGAAATTGAAAAAATAACTGGTTTTGATAAATATGAGAGCCTCAGAGCTTTGGATCATCTAATGGAAGAAAATTTAGTCAGAAAAGTGGGGCAAGGTAGAGCTACAAAATATATAAAATTATAAACGGGGAGTATATATCTTCTTTGATACTATAATTATACTATTTCTCTAAAACTCAGCATAATAAGAGTGAAAACAACCTTTTGTTCATATAATTGACTGCAAGAATCCCTATAAATAGCTATTTCAACTTAAATTTCAAGGAGTGGGAAGAAAATTTAAAATCCCTTAAAGCATTTTATACCATGGTTTTAGGGGATTGTTTTTTTGTGAAAAATGAAGTTGTGATACTGTTTTCGATATAAAAAAACTCTAAAAAACACCTTTGAAAATGAGTTTAAGATATTTTTTTAATTGAAGAGGAGGAATAATCTTATGGAAGAAATGATAGTTGATAAGAACTGCTAAAAAAACTTTTTGAGAAATTTGATAAAAATCATATAATTGTGTAAAAGATAAAAGGCCATGTAAAAGGATCTTAATATAGCCTTTGTCCTTTGATAAAATGTATATTCTTTGTCTTTTGTAATGTATGAATAGTTTTTTGATTTGGCATACGGATGATTTTAAGTATAAAATATATGTAATTTGAAATAGTACCTACATAGTAGAAAGTATTGAATGAGGATAATTTATTTTAGTTTCAAGTTTTTCAAGAATAAAAGCAGCTTGTCTTCTTCAATGATTGACTGATAAAAAGTCATAATCGAAGCATTAGGAAGAATATGTTGAGAAACGAATAGTAATATTGTATGTATTTATATTAAATTCTCTAGGCTTAACGATAAGAATTATTTAATAAAGGAGTTGCCCTTATAATGCAAAACAAAACGCTTTTAATCATTGAAGATGATAGAGACCTCGTGGATATGCTGGAAATGTTTTTAGAAAACAAAGAGATAACTGTCTTAAAAGCTTATAATTCTGATGAAATTCCTAACGATCTATCTGGAGTCGATTTAATCCTTTTAGATATCAATTTGCCCAGAAATAATGGGTTTGAAATCTGTAGACGGCTAAGAGAAAGATGGTTAATGCCAATTTTGTTTTTATCAGCAAGATCTAATAAAGAAGATAAAATAAAAGGCCTAATGTTAGGGGGAGATGATTACATTACCAAGCCGTTCTCTTTAGATGAGCTCTATGCGAGAATTTATACTAACGTAACTAGAGGTGATCGAAAAGGACAAGCACAATCAAATAATATTTCGCTTCTTGTTGAATCTGGAACCTGCAAAGTTAATGGTGATGAAATTGAGTTGACAAAAACTGAATATGAAATAGTAGCCTTACTCATCAATAATCCCAAACAAATTTTTAGCAAAGAAAGAATTTATGATAGTTTAAGGGGAATTGACAGCTATGGCAGTCCCCAGGTGGTTTCGGAGCATATCAGAAATATTAGAAACAAATTATCAGAACATTCAGAAGAAGATTTGATAAAAACACACTGGGGGCTGGGCTATTCATGGATTGGCTAAGAGAATTTTCTAAAAATTGGAAACTGAGAGGGGCATTTAATTTATATTTGTCCGTTAGTCTAATTTTTTCGATTCCGTGTGGTTTGCTTCTACAAGTTTTTTTAAATGACATAAAGAAAAATTTTCTTTTATCAAATGCTTTAACTGACCGAACGAGTCTTCTTAATAGTTTGATGTTTTCAGATTTATTGCGAGCAATGATTGATTTCACACCGATTGTGGTGATTATCCTATTCTTTTGTCTTTTTTTTAGCCTATTTTATAAGCATAAAATAGAATTGATTTTTAAATTTTTAGAAAATTATGAAGAGGCGAATATAGAAGACCAGAATGAACTGAGTAAGAAAGTCTTTGAATTGGTAGTGAAAAATATAGAATTAAAGAAAGATCGTTTTAATTCTATTCAAAAGACCAACGAACTATCTAAAAAATTGGATACGATTTTACATGAGATAAAGAATCCACTAGCTGTGCTAAGTGGTGACATGGAAATGCTGAATACAATTTATGAACCGGATGATGAGAGAGTGAAGCGAATTTTATCTCGCATGACTAGAAGCGAAAAGAGGATTCAAGATTATGTTAATAATCTCCAGATAGGTCAGAACATGGCAGATATGGAACTAGACATTCGGACAATCAAGAGTAAAGACTTATTGTATATGATAAAGAGAGAATTAGATTGCTGGGAGGACAATCTTTCTTTTAGGTGTAAATTAAAAGATTTATCTCAAAAAATCGACCTAGATCTAGAAAGATTCATAGAAGGTTTGGTTAATATTCTTAAAAATTCGAAAAGACATGCTAAAAATCAAATAACTCTTTCCCTTTATGAAAATGAAAGTTATTTAATAGTAGAAATAGAAGATGATGGCTTGGGATTTTCTCAAGAAGCCCTCAATAATTACAATAAGCCCTACTTTAGTGAAAACCCTTTAGTAGGTAACATGGGACTGGGATTGTACATTACAGATGAAATAATGAAAAAACAAGGGGTAAAGATGGTCTTGAGTAATAATGTAGGAGCCAATATAAAATTATTTATAAAAAAGGCCTAATCTTGGAAAATTATTGGAAATTGTTTTATATACTTCAACTAGTTTTAAAAGGGAGGTATGTAGGATGAATTCGATCGAAATTAAGAATTTGAGTTTTACTTATGGCAAGAAAAAAGTTTTATCCGACATCAATATCAGTATCAATAATGGTCTATATGGACTATTGGGTAAAAATGGAGCCGGTAAGACGACCCTGATGAAATTAATAGTGGGACTTTTACCTATAAAAACTGGTCAGATTCAAGTCTGTGGTCAATCGAACCCAAAAGAGATTCGCAGACTCGTAGGTTATTTGCCACAAGATTTTGATTTTTATCCAGAAATGAAAGTCAAAGATTCATTAATCTATTTGGGAACATTGGATAATCTCAAGCGATTTGAATTAAATCAACGAGTGGAGATGCTATTAGACTTAGTTAATCTAAACCAAGATAGAAATAAAAAAGTAAAGAGCTTATCGGGCGGTATGAAAAGACGTTTAGGTATTGCTCAAAGCCTTTTGAATGATCCAAAAGTTTTAGTGGTTGATGAACCGACCGCTGGGCTAGATCCAGAAGAACGCATTCGCTTTAGAAATTTATTGGGTGATCTAGCGACAGAAAAGATTGTTTTATTTTCAACGCATATTGCAAGCGATTTAGAAAGCACAGCTACTAAATTAGGAATATTAGACAGTGGTCATTTTATTTATGATGGATCAGTGGAAGATTTATTAAATCAATATTCTGGTGGAATTTATGAAACCCTCGTAAATAGAAAGGATTTATCAAGATTTAAAGAGGAGTACATGGTCTTTGAGCAAAAAGAATTAGCTAATGGTATTATGGTAAGTTTCATCCATACGGGAAGACCTTTGGATCAGTTTAAGCGAATCTCTCCTAGTTTGGAATCAGCATATTTAATGAAGATTCATGAAAGGAGAGATTAGATGAAATTATTTGTAGTAGAATTAAAAAGAATAGGCAGGTCTTTAATCTTTGTAGGGGTAGCCATAGCCTTGATTATAGCTATTACAGGACAGATAGAGAGTGATTCCTATGATTTTAAAGAACCTGACCCAGGACAAGAGCAATATGGTCATTATTTAACAGAGGATCGTGCTTATATTTTTTCTAATTTGGTGAATGATTTGTACTTAAATATAGAAAACAATCATTTTATTAGTTATCCTTATGGCTTTTATCGAGAAAATAAATTAGAACAGGATGAATTAGATGCGATTAAAGATATCTTATCTGATTTAATAGGCATGCCATATGAAGATATTCCTTTGAGTCAGAATCTAGCAATTCCTACTGAAGAAAAATTAGAGACTCAATTAGGCAAAATAGACGCCTTAATAGGGGGAGGCTCTTTCTATGCTAAGAATAATTATAAGGTTCATTTTGGTGACAAAGGAATGTCTTATGAAGAGGCCATTAAGGATTATTTGCTTGTTAAGGAAGAAGGTTTAGATGTTGCTTTTGCTAGGTATTTTAGTGATTATGCAGGTATCTTCACCTTATTATTTTCTTGGTTTATAGGTTTATATTTTTGGAACAAAGACAGAAAAGAAGCTATTGAAAATACACTATATATAAAGAATACATCTTCAATCAAATTGGTTTTGACAAGGGTTTTAGCAATGAGTTTGTCACTACTATTTATTATTTTGGTACTCTTTTCCTATTATGAAATTCAATTACTGTTTGTACATGGTGCTAGTTTATTGTGTCCGTTTAAATCCTACTTCTTTGTTATATCATGGATATTGCCAATTATTTTATTTGTTATAAGTCTCACAACTTTATTAACAATAGCCAGTCATAGTATTTTATTAGGATTTCTAGGACCTATTTTTTCCTTGGTTTACATGATGTCATCTTCCACAAATGTTTTTTATAATATTGGGTATGGCCTTCTCATTAGATATAACTCTGTGGGCAATCAAGCGTATTTTGATAGTAAGGTCAATGTTTTTCTAGTGGGGAGAGGCATTTGGATAGGGCTAGCACTTTTTTTAATAATCGTTACATCCTTTTTATATGAAAGAAGAAGGAGGGGAGATTATGCTTTCAAAAACAATCTCTCAATTGAAGCTAGAGTTAAAGCATAATTTTCCTCTAGAAGTGTTTGTCTATCTAGTTATCATGGGGATCACTTACTTTGCTTTTGGGGTAAAGAATTTAGACACTACTAATGAAGCGATGATTGTCGAACGATTTTTACCTTTATCCGGAATCTTTTCTTTTGTAACATTATTTTATGCCGAGTGTCAAAGTCCAATAAAAGATCTTCTTTTAATGAGAAATACGATGCTTGAATACATATATGTGTTGCGAGGCATTGTTAGGCTGTTTTTTTACGGGGGAATGACTTTTAGCTATATCTATTTAATAAATAGTGGTGCAACAAGTTATAGCTTAATGAGGGTGGTATTTCATAGCCTTTCGATTGGAGTAATCATAGGTGTAATAGGTTTACTGTTCTTTAGCTTTAGTAATAATATCTCTTTGGCTTTTTTAGTTTCAATAGGTTTAATGCTAGCGCAATGGTTTGCTCCTAAAAATACAAATGCTTTATTATTTACTATGCCTGAGATATCCAACATTAGAATAGTACTGATATTTACTATTAGTATAATGATAGTAATACTTGCAATGGTTATTTGGAAGAGGAAGGCCATTTCTTAGTTCTACAGAGAAACGAAATGGGATTTGATGTGTTGTTTAGATTATATATTTAGTCTTAATAGAATAAAAAGAATCAAAGTAATAAAAGACACATTAAAATCGATCAGATTATTTTCCTGTGATTAATTGTCAAAGATCCACTAACTATCATAAAAGAAAGTTAGAGTAACAAAATCTATCATTATAAGGTTATTAAAATAAGAATATATTGAAGAACTAATATAAAGAATACATATATGAAGAAAGACGACAGTAATAATTCATCACTGTCGTCTTTGATGTTTTTTCAAAAATATTAATTGCTATTATGAATTAAGTCATTATATTTACGCTTATTTACAAAAGCTTCAAACCCCATCCATGCTGCTAATACCAACCAAATAACTTTAGAGAGTAGTCTCATTAATGCAAAAGGAATTTCAAATATAAAGGAAGACCAGAACTGCCAGCCGGTCATTTCCCATAAGCCAGGTGTAAAAAATGCAGTCTTTGGTTTAAAAAGTGAATAACTGTTACCTCCAGTAGAAAAGATAGTAAAGAAAAACAAAAATATAATAGACCAGTTCACCGCCTGTTGGCCGTAACGCTTGTATATTTCAGCATAGGACTCTTTATTTGAATAAATAAAGTCTTCTGAATTAGGATCATTTTGCTGGAAGTAGTGTACACCGGAATTTTTACTGCTTGAAACAACTGTCCAATCCATATCACTAAAAAGTTGAATATAGTTTTGATATTCACTCGCTTTCTCAAATTCACGATAATCGATCCGAGTAATAGGGGCTTTGTCATCAATCTTTTCAAACACAAAGCAAGCAGGGAACTTTTTATTTATAAAGCGATAACCTTCTTCTCTAAAGGAGTTAATCCAGCTTCTTGTTTGTCTAAATCTTTGAATAAGAATACTTTCCTTTTTATAATTTGTTTCATTTTAGCTTTCTCCTCCCATCAGTTCCTCTGCTAAGTTAAGTAATTCGTGCATTCTCTTTGTTTCAGCTTCAATGACATCATAACCAGATTTAGTAATTTGGTAGACTTTGCGACGTTTGTCTTCGCTTTTTACCTCTTTAATCCAACCTTGTTTTAGTAAATTATCTAAGGCACCATACATGGTGCCAGGCGCAATTTTTACATTGTTATTACTAAGCCGATCAACTTCTTGCATTATTACATAGCCGTGTGCAGGTTTTATTAGTGACAACAAAATTAAATAAGTCGTTTCTGTTAAGGGTAAACTTGGGTGTCTAGGCATAATATTAGCTCCTTTATATCGTTAAACTATTCAGTTTAAATGTATAGTCCGATTGTATATCGTCGAACTGAATAAGTCAATACATATAAAGATAAATTCTGAAATCGGACTATCGAGAGATTGGAAAAGGAAGCAACTAAAATTGAACCTATTTAGAAATATTGTCTGAAAAGAAGTTGCAGTACTGTCAAAGTTTATATTAATTTACTCTTCTATATTCATAAAGAATATCTTATCATGGGAGTAGAGTATTAAAAATTTTATGTTATTTAAAAAAACATAAAGGAGAATTGAAATTTGGATTCATATTTCTACATTATTTTATTTTCAACCATTTCAGCAATGTCCAGAGGATTAATAAGTGTGATTGATAGGTATCAAATAGGGTATAAAAAACAATCTGTGTTAAAAGTTAATTTTTCAAACAATTTATATACGCTATTATTCATAATAATTTCGTTCTTTTATATAAATGTTAATGATCTGTTTACTATGATTCTTAATTATAAAATAATCATTTACAGCATCTTAGTACAAATTGTTGCAGTAGGATACTCAAAACTATTTAAACGCTTATCCATTTTTGAATCGGCGATCGTATCAAAAACAGCTGTTTTTTTATTCCTTTAGCCTTATTTTTTACGACAGGAAGAATAAATTTTGGTAATTATTTCATTTCTATCTTAACAACTATCATAATTATTATTTGGGTAAAGAAAAAAAGTGATTTAAAAACATTATTACATGGAGTAATTATTATTGTTCCACCGTTAGTTATACAAGCTTGCTTATTTCCTCTTTTGGTTGGAGACTATAAAAAATATTGATTCACTGATTTTATTTACAGTAAGTACTTTAATATTAAGATTTTTTGTATCTTTTATAAGTTTGATTCCAACCTTAAATCAAACTGATTGGAAAAGACACAATAAAAACTCTTTCGATAATCTTTATTTTTTAGAGCAATTTTAACGTGTATTGCACAAATAACATTTGTTTTTGTGACATCTTCTAATATTTCTTCAATTGCTTGGATCTTCTTGAATATTACATCGCTTTATGGAGTAATGTTTTCAAATTTGATTTTGAAAGAGAGTAAGAATAAGAACGAGATTTATATAATCATTGTTGTGAGTACTATAACAATTTTATCGCAATTATTAATTCATGGATGATTTACACGAAGAATTTAAAAAAGCGATTTTTGTAAAAACTATCTGCACTAAAAAAAAGGCTTATATAGTTGCAAAATAAATTGGCTGGATCTAAATTTTTAGACACTACTGCTCGATTTCGTGTCATAATTAGCCATAATGCAAATAACGGTAATTGATGTTGAGTTTAAAAACTTTCTACTAGGAAAACAAATTAAAGAATGATCTACCTTTTAGAGTGATTATTGAGTTAGTTTATTCTTAAAATTTAAAAGAGCAAAAACATAATTAGATTGAGGAGGTTTAATCATGAATCAAATGAATTTTATAGGTGTTAAAGTAGCACTCATTAATAAAGGGAAAGTATTAACTATTTTAAGAGATAATCTCCCAAACATTCCTTATCCTAATATGTGGGATTTAGCTGGTGGTGGAAGAGAAAATGAAGAAACACCATATGAAACTATGAGAAGAGAGGTTAAAGAAGAATTAGCTATTGATATTTCTGAATCAAATATTGTATGGACCAAATACCATGAAAGCATCACAAATGCAGGAGAAAAATCAGTTTTTATGGTTGCTAATATATGTGATAGTCAAATCGAGAATATAAAATTTGGAGAAGAGGGACAAAAGTATGAAATGCTAGCTTTTGAAGATTTTATTGATAATGAAGATGTAATCGAACAATTAAAAAAACGTTTCTTAGAATATCTTAATAAGTAATTTAAAACTAACCAATCTCAGTTTGTTAAGTAACAAACTCTTCTAAAACAATGAAGAGTTTGAATCTACAACCATTGATATTGCGTAATATTTTTCACCCGAATCTAGTGTCAAAGTTATGAAAAGAGCAAATAGTAAAGATGAAAACTGGGTTCAAACCTTCTACTAAGGAAACGAAATGTCGAGTTAAGTGCTTTTTAGAGCAACAGATGATTATTTTCCTCTAAAAATAATACTAGGA
>NZ_JBNUPN010000034.1:0-14779 GCF_050409405.1 Facklamia sp. P13069
AGTCCTGGCACAGAGTCCTTTCTATTTTAGTTACCACTTTTAATAGATCGGACTTCTGTGTTTTTATGTAGCAAAAAATAGGGTGGAAGGAAGTGTTTTTCTTCCATTAACCCTATTTATTATAGAATCTTTTTAAATCAAGTTAAGCTTTTTTTAAATATAATTTTTCAGTTTATATGGAATGTATTTTTAATTTGGATGATCTTTCGAAATATATCTTTCTCGTATATGGGGAAAAGAATCAGTTATATTTTTTTAGACCAATATTTTAGTTTTTTGATATACTATTTAAAAAGGAGTGAACTTATGGTATCGATATTAGTTGTTGAAGATGATACTCAAATTAGCAAAATGTTAGTAGAAGCATTAACAATTGAAGGATATTCAGTGACTCCTGCTTACTCAGGGAGCGAAGGTCAACTTTTATTCGAGCAATCAAGTTTTGATCTAATACTATTAGATTTAATGTTACCAGGCCTCTCTGGTTTAGACCTACTCAAAATAATTCGCCGGGAAAAATCCATTCCGGTGATTGTTATTTCAGCTAAAGAACAAGTTGATGATAAGGTAGAAATTTTACAAGCTGGAGCAGATGACTACTTGGTGAAGCCATTTGATCTTAAAGAGTTAAAAGCTCGTATTCAAGTATGCCTTAAACGCTATCAAACTAGTTTAGAGGAAAAAACATCGAATAAGAGATTGAATTTCGAAGGGTTAATGATTGATTTAGAGACCCAAGCAATTAATTATCAAGGGCAGGAATTAAATTTAACGCCTCAAGAAAGAAGGATCTTAGAATTATTATTAAGTCAACCAAAGAAGGTTTTCTCAAAGCTTGAAATTTATGAATATGCGTGGGGGGCAAATTATTTGGCAGATGATAAGACATTAACCGTTCATGTATCAAATTTACGTAAGAAATTAGACCAAATAAGTAAAAGACCTTGGATTGAAACGGTTTGGGGAATTGGTTTCCGTTTGATTTCGCTGAAAAATAAAAAGTAGTTAAATTGTATTGAATATTTCAATTTCTTTTATTTTCTTTCATGCTTTTATCTTAACCTTTTCTTAGTACTTTCTTTGTTTTTCCTTTGCCATTATATTTTTGAAGGAGTCTATAATATAGATAACAAAGGAGGAAAGATGATGGAAAGCATTCTTAAAAGTGAAAATTTATGTAAAGCGTATAACAATCAGTTTGCATTGAATAATGTCAGTATGAATGTTCAATCGGGTGATATCTATGGTTTGATTGGTCGTAATGGAGCTGGAAAAACAACCTTAATGAAGATCATTAATCGTCAGATTCTACCGACTAGTGGAAAGGTTTGGATTCAAGACCAAGAAATGGCTAAAAATGACCATTTTCAAGTAAGAATTGGCACTTTAATTGAGGCGCCAGGACTTTATATGGGGCTCACAGCTGGGCAAAACCTGGAACTAAAATGTAAATTGTATGGAATTCGCCGTGACAATTATATAGAAGAATTATTGAATTTAGTAGGCTTACCCATTAGTCAAGTTAAGAAAAAGAAAGTTAAAAAATTTTCATTGGGTATGAAACAGCGATTAGGTCTTGCTTTAGCTTTAGTAGGAGATCCGGATCTTTTGTTGTTAGATGAACCTACCAACGGAATGGATCCGCAGGGAATTAGTGAGTTCCGCGAGACGATTCTTAAATTGAATAGCGAGCGTCATATTACGGTTGTGATATCTAGTCATATTTTGGGTGAATTGGCGAAACTCACGACTCGAATTGGTATTATTAATGAAGGTACCTTATTAAAAGAAGCAGATATGGAGGAATTAAATCAGATTAATCAAGATTTTATTCGGATTAAGGGTGGCGATCAGGCTCAAATAATGGCACATTTACAAGAAAAATTAGATCTTCAGCAAATTAAGCAAGTGAGCGATTCTGAACTGCGTGTATATGAACACTTAGATAATCCGTCAGTCATTAGCCATGAATTAATTCGCTCAGGCATTCTTTTTGAACAATTGGTAGTTGAGCGAGCGAGCTTAGAAGATTATTTTATCCGCTTAACAGGAGGTCACAACAATGGTTAATTTTATTCGCTTTGATTCCTATAAGTTGTTGCACATGAAGGCTACTTGGATTACGTTATTGATCCTTTCGTTGATATTCTCTTTACTAACTTATGGCGGCTATGTAACAACACACAAATCTTACGAAGACTATCAACTATCAATGACTTCGAAAGAAACCAATGAAGAAGGCAATTTTAAGTTAGAAATAAAATCGATGCAAGAAGGAGAAATTTTAACAGAGGAAGAGTACGAAACAAGTATTCAAGAAGAAAAAAAAGCCTATCGTTTTTCCGATAGTCTAATTGCTAATTACAGTTTGAGCCTTCTTTTTGTTTATATACTTTCAGCTGTTTTTATTGAAAGTGATTTTTCTTCTGGCTATTTAAAAAATATGTTAGCTATTAAAGGGGCGAAATGGAAATGGATGACTTCTAAATTATTTGTCGCCTTGTTAATATTCTTCATATTTCAAGTTGTTTGTATTGCTTTTTCAGTTCTAATGGCCGGTGTGACAGGTCAATTAGAGTTGCCTATTTATTGGCAAGATCATTTAGCTTTACTATTGCCACAAGCTCTTATGTACCTTATTATTATGTCGGTGACAGTAACCTTAAGTTTATTGCTACAAAGTAAAGTGGCAATCATTGTCTTAGCTTGCCTAGTGGGAACAGGTTTTCACAATCAAATCATTGGATTTATAGGGGATATTGTTGGTTTGGATCTTACAAAACAATTATTCTCCAATAAGCTAATGTCAATGGGCCCAAATTATTCAGAGCAAGCCATGTCAGTGGTAAGTATGGGTGTTGTATACCTATTGGTACTTTATCTCTTGAATAGGTGGTATATTTATCGAATAGACTTTAAGTTTGAACATTAGAGCATAGAAAGTAGGGACCGTCAATGATATATTTTTTATTGATTTTGATAATTCTAGCTATAGTTGGTTATCATTATTACTATCGGCTCCAAGTTTCTGATTTGACGAAGCAATTAAAAGTTATCAGTAAATCCCCTACCAATCAATTACTGACACAAGAGATCTTTTCATCAGAAATGAATGAACTTGTTAAAAGGATAAACTTGGCATTAATTAAAGAAAGAAATATATATCGAGAATTACAAATTGAGCAACGTTCAAAGCAAGAATTAATGATTAATCTTTCCCATGATGTGAGGACACCTTTGACCTCACTCATGGGTTATCTTCAATTAATGGAAACCAGCGAGGATGAGAACGACAAGCAGCGTTATTTTCAAATTATCTATCAAAGAATTGATCATTTAAAAGATTTGTTGGATCGGCTTTTCTTATTAGAGAGGTTGCAAGATACAGAATTTGAGTACAAGAACGAAATAGTGAACTTAAATGAAATTATTACTCAGCATGTTTTGTCTTTCTATGATCAGTTGAAAACAGCTAATATTGAAGTTGAACTTGACTTATCGGACGGTAGTTTTTTAATTACATCGGATGTCAGACTGCTGAACCACGCGCTAGATAATTTAGTAAAAAATGTATTAGATCATGGCAAGGATTATTTAAAAATCAAATTGTCGGGCCATAAAATTGAGGAAGAATTAACAAATCTTAAGCATGAAGACTTAATAAATCAAACAAAACGAGAGGTCTTACCAGGTAATGCAAATGTCGTAAGAATTATTTATTGTAATCGACTTTCACATCCAATTAATGAAGATCCTAATACTTGGTTGAATCGCTTCTATCAAGCTAAAAACAAGCAGTCGAAAACAAAACAAAATACAGGTTTAGGCCTAAATATAATTAAAATAGTCATTGAGAAATTAGGCGGTCAAATTTATTTGGAAACAAAAGGGTCTGATATATTGATAAATCTCTATCTTCCAATCTAATTAGCGAATGATTTCATGGAAAAATGGAAGAGCATAAAACTTGACCATTCTTGACCTAATCCGTTATACTATTGAAGTAAATTGAAAGGCTCAGATTAAAGGGAGGATATAGAATGAATTTAGTACCCACAGTAATAGAACAAACATCACGTGGTGAACGCGCTTATGATATTTATTCGCGCTTGTTAAAAGATCGAATTATTATGTTATCAGGTCCAGTGGATGACCACATGGCTAACTCAGTCATTGCCCAATTATTATTTTTAGATGCTCAAGATCCTGAGAAGGATATCTACCTTTATATCAATTCACCAGGAGGTAGTGTTACGGCTGGTTTGGCCATCTATGATACCATGAACTTTATCAAAGCGGACGTCCAAACGATCGTGATTGGATTAGCTGCATCAATGGGATCCGTCCTATTAGCAGCAGGAACCAAAGGCAAGCGCTTTGCCTTACCGAACGCTGAAGTAATGATTCATCAGCCTTTAGGTGGTGCTCAAGGCCAAGCCACTGAAATTGAAATTGCTGCACGCCATATTTTGAAGACGAGAACGCGCTTAAATGAAATTTTAAGTGAAGCGACTGGTCAACCTATTGAAGTGATTGAAAAGGATACCGACCGAGATAATTTTATGACGGCTGAAGAAGCGAAAGCTTATGGCTTAGTGGACGAAGTGATGGCCAATCGTAAGGATAAAAAGACTAAGAAAGATAAGTAATAAAAGGAAATATCCGTATCTTTTAAGTACTAGCAATGCGCTGGTACTTTTTTTGTGCCCTTAGATGAAGGCAGCATTGCATAATTTAAAAATACATGCTAAACTTATAATTAGATATTTAGCTAATTATCGAAATAAAAAGATGAGGAGGTGAACATTTGAGTGTTCAACTGCTTTTTAAAGCTTTAAGTGATCCCAATCGACGTAAAATTTTAGAATTACTCAGACCCGGCCCTTTAACTGCTGGGGAAATTGTCCGTCAATTTGAATCGGCAGGTTCTACTATTTCTAAACATCTCTCTATTTTAAAACAGGCTGATTTAGTGATTGATAAAAGAGAGGGACAGTTTATTTATTATGAATTAAATAGTTCCGTTTTAGATGGAGTCATTCAATGGTTAATGAATTTAGAAAAATAAAGGAGAGGATTTTATGACTAAAAACTTAACGAGGCATTACTATAAAAACTGGGTTCTTGTTTGTGTTTCTATTATTCTAGCGGGCTATTTCTTTATAAAAGCACCCGAAGTGATTCCTACACACTTTGATTTGGCAGGGAATGCTGATAATTATGGTCCTAAAATAAATCTTTTTAAGTTTCCTGCATTATTGGCTGGACTGAATCTTTTAGTAGAAGTATTGAAACGCATTGATCCAAAACGCGAAAATTATCGACGTTTTGAAAAGCATTTTTATTTAATCATTTTTGCTATGAATATTTATTTACTTAGCAGTCAAATAATTATAGGTGCCTATGGTTTAAACTGGCTCAACCAGATTCCTTCCTATTTAGAAGGAAGTTTAGGGCTACTATTTATTGTTTTAGGGAATTATATGCCAAAAATTAAATTTAATTATTTTATGGGCATACGTACCCCTTGGACATTAGCTGATGAAAAGGTGTGGTATCTTACCCACCGTTTAGCTGGAAAAATATTTGTTGTAATGGGAATCCTTATTTTATTAACCGTCTTCTTGCCGTTGACTATTAAAGAATGGAGTGTTCCTTTGATCACGTTAGGTGGCACTATGAGTGTAGTTGGAGCTTCCTATTGGTTGTATCGCAAACAACATCTTTAATGATTTTTTTATTTATGATAAGCAATCTAAATGTATGTTTTCATCATTTAGATTGTTTGTTTTTTGAACAAAGTCGAATGGAGTTACTATCGATAGTAATTAATGGGGTAAGATTAGCTTAGAAGATGAAGCAGTAGATTTCAAAGGACATAAAGCGCCCAGATTAAGAAAGTATATCCATTGTAATTTAAACCATGCAGTGTTAGAATGTTTTATGAAGAAAGATGAATAGCTTTTCTTCTTTTTATAAAACAAGGTCATTCAGCGACCAACAGGAGGCTTGGAATGGATTTGATTGATGAATTAGGTACAGTGGTACCAGAACTTGGTGAGATGTTAGACATTCGTCTTAATGTTTTAAAAGCTTTATCTAAGCATCAACTACGAATTGGTCGTAAAGCGTTAGCCAAACAAATTCATTTGTCCGAGCGAACTTTGAGAACTAATTTACAAGTATTGCGTGATCAAAGTCTGGTAGATGTAAGTCGTGCGGGGATACGTATTACGGATGAAGGACAAAGAGTAGGCCATCTCATTCAGCAGTTACGGATGGGGCAGGACCGTTTACCGGAATACGAAGCAGCCTTAGCTAAAGAATTAAATATACAAAACTGCTGGGTAGTAGCTGGCGATGTAGATAGCGACTTTACAGTTTTTCAAATGCTTGCTGAAGCAGTTCAAACGATTCTAGGACAAGAATTACCGCAAGAAGCGGTTGTAGCTGTTACGGGAGGGTCCACTTTGGCTAATATGGGTCAACATTTTACTAAGGAACTATCGCAAAACAGACAATTATCCTTTGTGCCTAGCCGTGGTGGTATGGAAGGTTCTTTTCATATTCAATCTAATACGGTAGCTGGAATAATGGCTCATGAGACCCAAGCTGACTATGTTCCCTTGTATATTCCAGATCGTTTAACTGATCAGTTGAGTCAAGAGATTGTTAAGGATCCAACCATTAAAAAAGCGCTTGATTTAAGTCGATCAGCGGACTGTCTTTTATTAAGTGTGGGAGCTGCTCAAGTAATGTCAAAGCGAAGAAAACTAACTCCGCCACAAGAAAGAATACTTCTCGAAGGTCAAGCGGTAGGAGAAGCATTTGGCATTTTTTATGATGCAGAGGGAAAGGTTGTTTTTTCCATCCCTCGCTTAGGCTTACAACTTGAAGATGTCATTAAGTTTCCGTTATTATTAACCATAGTAGCAGGCCAACAAAAAGCACCTGCTACCCGAGCTTTCTACAAGATGATGCCAAAACAAACCTGGCTCATTTGTGATAAAAGTCTCGCTAAAGCTGTTTTAAATGGGGTTACCCAATTTAAATAAAATATCCTAAGGGGGAAATTATCAATATGTCAACAAAAATCGCAATCAATGGTTTCGGTCGTATTGGACGTTTAGCATTACGTCGTATTTTAGAAAAGGATTCAGATTTAGAAGTTGTTGCAATTAATGATTTAACAGATAACGAAGATTTAGCTTATTTATTAAAATATGACTCAGCGCAAGGTCGTTTTCCATACTCTGTCGAAGCTAAAGGTGATGTGATTGTTGTAGATGGTAAAGAGATTAAAGCCTTTGCTGAGCCAGATGCAGCGAAGTTACCATGGAAAGATTTAGGGGTTGAATTCGTCTTAGAATGTACTGGTTTTTACAATTCAGCAGAAAAGGCTCAAGCCCATATCGATGCAGGTGCTAAGCGTGTCCTAATCTCAGCACCCGCTAAGTCAGCTGAAACGAAGACAATTGTTTATGGTGTAAACCACGAAGTTCTAACAGCTGATGATGTGATTGTTTCAGCAGCTTCATGTACAACTAACTGCTTAGCTCCAATGGTCAATGTTTTACATAAAGAATTTGGTCTAAAATCTGCCCAAATGGTAACGGTTCATGCTTATACAGCAACTCAAAAATTACAAGATTCGCCAGGCGGACGTAAAAACCGTGCAGGAGCATTTTCAATTATTCCTGCTTCCACTGGAGCTGCTAAAGCAATCGGAAAAGTAATTCCTGAATTGAATGGTAAAATTGACGGTGCAGCTTTACGAGTTCCAACAATCACTGGTTCTTTAACTGAAGTATATGCAGTCTTAGACAAAGAAGTAACAGCTGAGGAAGTTAACGCAGCGATGAAGAAATATGAATCAGATGCTTTTGTCTATGAAGAAGATGAAATTGTTTCTGCAGACATTATTGGTTATCCAGCAGGATCTGTTTTTGATTCAACACTTACAAAAGTAATGGGTGAAGGTGACGATCAAATCGTTATGGCAGCCTCTTGGTATGATAATGAGTACGGCTTTACAGCGAACATGATTTCAACCTTAGAATATTTTGTTGAATTAAATTAATAAGACCCACACTAGCGGGGAAGCAAACGCGCTTCTCCGTTTTTTTCATAAAGGAGGAAGAAGAATGGCTAAAAAAACTATTAGAGACTTAAACCTTAAAAACAAAACCGTATTAGTGCGTGTCGATTTTAACGTTCCGATGGATGGTAATAAGATTACAGACGATAATCGAATTGTAGCTGCTCTAGATACGATAAAGTATTTAATTGAGCATCAAGCCAAGGTTGTTTTATTTTCACATCTAGGTAAGATCAAATCGGCAGAGGATTTGGATAAAGCAGATCGTAACTTAAATCCTGTAGCAAATCGTTTATCTGAATTATTAGGACAAGAGGTTGTTTTTATTGATGAAACACGTGGCGAAAAATTAGAATTAGCGGTTAAAAATTTGCAAGAGGGTCAAGTATTGTTAGTTCAAAACACACGGTTTGAAGATGTAGAAGGGAAAAAGGAATCTGGGAATGATCCAGAACTTGGCAAGTATTGGGCAAGTCTAGGGGATCTATTTGTTAATGATGCATTTGGAACCGCACATCGTTCTCATGCATCGAATGTTGGTATTGCAGCGCATTTAGATTCAGCGGTCGGCTTCTTAATGGAAAAAGAAGTGAAATTCTTGAAAGAAGCGGTAGATCAGCCGGAACGTCCTTTTGTTGCTATATTAGGGGGAGCAAAAGTTTCTGATAAGATTAAAGTTATTGAGAATTTGTTAGATCGAGCTGATAAAGTAATTATCGGTGGAGGTATGGCGTATACCTTTTTCAAGGCAAAAGGCCTCGAAATTGGACAATCCATTTGTGAACCAGATCGCATCGAACTCGCTAAAGAAATTATGGAAAAAGCAGGCGATAAATTAGTGTTACCGGTTGATAATGTTGTGGCTAAAGAATTTAACAAGGATGCCGAAACTAAAGTGGTAGCTTCTGAAGAAATTCCTACAGACTACATGGGGATGGATATAGGGCCTCAGACAGTTGATTTGTTTGCTGAAACTTTAGCTGGCGCCAAAACTGTAGTGTGGAATGGGCCAATGGGTGTTTTTGAAATGGAAAAATTTGCACAGGGAACGATGGGAGTTTGTCAAGCCATTGCTAATTTAGAGAGTGCGACCACTATTGTAGGTGGAGGAGATTCTGCTGCAGCTGTTACTCAATTGGGTTATGAAGATAAGTTCACGCATATTTCTACCGGTGGAGGAGCCTCCTTATCTTATCTTGAGGGAGCCGAATTACCAGGCGTGGAGTCCATTGATAATCTATAATTAGAAAAGGAGAAAAATATGTCACGAAAACAAATTATTGCCGGAAACTGGAAAATGAATAAAACAGCTAAAGAATCACGTGGTTTTATTGAAAATGTCAAATTAGATATCCCTTCAAATGATTTAGTGGATGCAGTGATCGGAGCACCTGCTGTTTTCTTAGAAGCTATGACCGAAGCTGTACAGGGAACTGATTTACAAGTAGCTGCGCAAAATTGTTTTTGGGAAGATGAAGGCGCTTTTACGGGCGAAATCAGTCCCAAAACGCTAGCGGCTTTAGGTGTAGATTATGTGATCATTGGACATTCTGAGCGTCGTCAATATTTTCATGAAAGCAATGAAGAAATTAATCAAAAAGCTCATGCTATCTTTCGTAATGGAATGAAGCCGATTATTTGTTGCGGAGAAACGCTCGAAACCTACGAAGCAGGAAATGCTGAGGAATTTGTAGGCCAACAAATAACGGCAGCTTTAAAAGATTTAACGGAAGGTCAAGTACAATCATTGGTAATTGCGTATGAACCAATTTGGGCAATTGGGACGGGTAAATCAGCAACAAAAGATGATGCCCAAAAGATGTGTTATGCGATTCGTCAAGTAGTAGCAGAAAACTTTAACCAAGAGGTAGCTGATCAAGTACGTATTCAATATGGCGGGTCAGTTAAATCTGATAATATTGCAGAGTACCTAGCTTGTCCAGATGTAGACGGAGCATTAGTAGGCGGAGCGAGCCTACAACCTGAATCATTCTTAGCTTTATTGGAGGCGGTTAAATAATGGGAAAAGCACCTATTGCTTTAATTATTTTAGATGGCTTTGGTATTCGCGAGGAGACTTATGGGAATGCCGTTAAGGCGGCGCATAAACCCAACTTTGATCGTTATTGGCAGCAATTTCCCCATCAACAACTCAGAGCAGAAGGGGAAAATGTTGGTTTACCAGAAGGTCAAATGGGGAATTCTGAAGTAGGACATATGAATATTGGGGCTGGAAGAATTGTCTATCAATCCTTGACGCGAATAAATAAGTCCA
Organism: Facklamia sp. P13069; assembly: GCF_050409405.1. Classification (NCBI taxonomy): domain Bacteria; kingdom Bacillati; phylum Bacillota; class Bacilli; order Lactobacillales; family Aerococcaceae; genus Facklamia; species Facklamia sp. P13069. The sequence continues at coordinate 10,374 of NZ_JBNUPN010000034.1, forward strand.
TTCAAGAGGGTAGTATAAAAAAGATTCCTGAACTCACTAAGGCCATCGAGCACGCTAAGCAAAATAATGGAGCATTGCATTTAATGGGCTTACTTTCTGACGGTGGGGTTCATTCACATATCAATCATCTCTTCGGTTTAATTGAGTTAGCTAAAGAAATGGATTTAAACAAAGTGTATATTCACGCTTTTCTAGATGGACGTGATGTTGGACCTCAATCCGGAATAGATTTTATAAGAGATACAGAAAGTTTTATTAAAGAAAAAGGAATTGGTGAAATTGCAACAGTCTCTGGACGCTACTATGCAATGGACCGTGATAAGCGTTGGGACCGCGTTAAATTAGCCTATGATGCCTTAGTTAGTGGCCAAGGACCTCAATATGCCTCTGCTGAAGCAGGAGTTCAGGCTTCTTATGATCAAGAAGTATATGATGAATTTGTTCAACCTTTTGTGGTGGATCCAGAAGGACACATTAAAGAAGGCGATAGCCTTATTTATTATAATTTCCGACCTGATCGTGCGATTCAACTATCAACAGCTTTAAGTAATCCGGCTTTTGACGGCTTTGACACTTCGAATCGACCAGAAAACTTACAATTTGTAACATTTACTAAATATTCAAAAGATGTTCTAGCCGAAATCGCTTTCAAGAAAGTTGATTTAGTGAATACGATTGGCGAAGCGATAGCGAAAGCAGGCAAAACGCAGTTACGTATTGCAGAAACTGAGAAGTTTCCTCATGTCACTTTCTTTATGTCAGGTGGCCGTCATGAAACGTTTCCGGGAGAAGAACGTATTTTAATTCCTTCTCCTAAAGTAGCTACTTATGACTTAAAACCTGAAATGTCCGCTTACGAAGTCAAGGACGCATTGATAGATAAAATTAATGAAGATACGATTGATGCAATCATTCTTAATTTTGCTAATCCGGATATGGTTGGTCATTCAGGTATGTTAGAGCCAACCGTTAAAGCTATTGAAGCGGTCGATGAGTGCCTCGGTCAAATTGTCGATTTGATTTTAGAAAAAGAAGGTGTTGCAATCATTACAGCCGATCACGGCAATTCAGATGAAGTCATTACGTTAGAAGGTAAACCTATGACTGCTCATACTACCAATCCTGTACCAGTGATTGTTACGAAAGAAGGAATCTCGTTAAGAGAAGGTGGCATACTATCTGATTTAGCACCTACTATGCTTGACCTTTTAAAAATTGACCAACCAAGTGAGATGACTAGCCAAAGTTTAATTAAGCATTAATGGCAATTCATTGAATTTAATTTACTAAAACAATAGAATAAGATTGAGACGTTTAACCGTTTCAATCCAACAAAAGGAGCGAATAAAATGCCTTATATTACAGATGTTTACGCACGTGAAGTTCTTGACTCAAGAGGAAACCCAACAATTGAAGTAGAAGTTTATACCGAAAGTGGTGCCTTTGGACGCGGAATGGTCCCTTCAGGAGCATCTACTGGAGAACATGAAGCAGTAGAATTACGTGATGGAGATGCAACACGCTATGGTGGCAAAGGAGTTAGCCAAGCCGTTGATAACGTTAACCACTTTTTAGCCGAAGCCTTATTAGGGTTTGATGTATTGCAACAACAAGCTATTGATCAAATGATGATTGAAATGGATGGCACACCGAATAAAGGAAAACTCGGAGCAAACGCTATCTTAGGCGTATCTATTGCTGTGGCACGTGCAGCTGCTGATTATTTAGAAATACCTTTATACCAATACTTAGGTGGATTCAATACCAAAGAGTTACCAGTACCAATGATGAATATTGTTAATGGTGGCTCACACTCGGATGCTCCGATTGCTTTCCAAGAGTTTATGATTTTACCTGTTGGGGCTGAAAACTTTAAAGAAGCGTTACGTTGGGGCGCTGAAGTTTTCCATGCGCTAAAATCAATTCTCAAGGAACGTGGGTTAGAAACATCAGTAGGTGACGAGGGTGGTTTTGCGCCTCGCTTTGAAGGAACGGAAGACGGTGTAGAGACCATTCTTAAAGCGATTGAGAAAGCTGGCTACAAACCCGGTCAAGATATCTTCTTAGGCTTTGACTGTGCCGCTTCAGAATTTTACGTAGAGGGTGTTTATGATTATGCCAAATTTGAAGGAGAAGGCGGTAAAAAACGCTCAGCCCAAGAACAAGTTGACTACCTTGAAGAGTTAGTGAATAAATATCCAATCATTTCCATTGAAGATGGTATGGATGAAAATGACTGGGAGGGTTGGAAGTTACTAACTGAACGTTTAGGTGACAAAGTCCAATTAGTTGGAGATGATCTATTTGTGACCAACACTGAAATTCTTTCACGTGGTATTGAAGAAAGTGTGGGGAATTCCATTTTAATCAAAGTGAATCAAATTGGGACACTAACTGAGACATTTGATGCGATTGAAATGGCTAAGCGTGCAGGGTACACAGCAGTCATTTCTCACCGTTCAGGTGAAACGGAAGACTCCACTATTGCGGATATTGCAGTAGCAACCAATGCGGGTCAAATTAAGACAGGGTCTTTATCACGTACAGACCGTATTGTCAAATATAATCAATTATTGCGGATTGAAGATGAATTAAGTGAATTAGCACAATATAATGGCAAAAAAGTTTTCTATAATTTAAAAGATTTCAAATAAGATTGACAGAATAGATTAAAGCGCTCTCTAAGAATTTAGAGAGCGTTTTTTTGGTTAATAAAGGAGCATTTTATTTTAAAAAACAAACAAAACACTTTATAATTGACGAGTCAACTGTTGATTTATGAAATGAAAGAGGGAGGGTTTGGTGAGTCTAAGAGAAGTAAGTAGATTATTTTATCAATTAAAACTAGTTAACCAGGAGTTAATTAGTAAATTTGAAAAAGAAACGTCATTTAGTATAACGCGCTTTGAATTAATGATGTTTTTAAAAGAGCATGGTCCTTGTTGCCAAACTCGTCTACAAAAGGAATTAAAGATAGATCGTGCAGCTGTTACAAGACATTTAAGAATTCTTGAAGGAAAAAAATATGTGATCCGCAAAAGAAATAAAGAAAATAATCGTGAAGTGCTCGTAACAATTACCGATAAGGCGTTAAATGATTTGAATCGTTGCCAGCAGAGTCATTGTCAATCTGAGCAACAGAGGATTTTACCCCTATCTAAAGATGAAACACAGCGATTGATCGAATTATTAACCAAATTAATACAATAGAAAAGGAGAATAATATGTCCAACCACTTAGTCACTAATAATTTTTCAGAAATTACTTATGGAAGAAAGTCAATTCGTGCTTATGATGAGAAGTATAAAATAAGTCAGGAAGAAATGCTTGAAATGATTCAAGAAGCTACCACAGCTCCTTCATCCGTCAATATGCAACCATGGAGGTTTGTGGTGGTTGAAAGCCAAGAGCAAAAAGCCAAATTAAAACCACTTATTCGTTTTAATACGCTGCAAAATGACACTTCATCTGCTATGATATTAATATTTGGCGATATGCAGTGTTATGAACTCGGTGAAGAAATCTACAATCAAGCAGTCGAGGAAGGTAAAATGCCTGCTGAAACGAGAGATCAACAATTATCTGTCATTATTCCTTATTATAAAAGCTTTTCTAAACAAAAAATGAATGATGTTGTAAAAATTGATTCAAGTTTGGCAGCCATGCAATTAATGTTAGTGGCTCGTTCTCATGGTTATGATACCAATGCAATCGGTGGTTTTGAAGAGGACTTATTGGCTGAAGCTTTCGGTCTCGACAAAGAACGCTATGTACCGGTAATGATCCTATCAATTGGAAAGGCTAAAGATTCTGGTTATCCATCCGTACGCTTAGCCGCTGAAAAAATTACAGAATTTAAATAAGAAACGCTAAAAACTTAAAGAATTTATAAATTAAAGTTAAACGCCTCCTCTAGCGATGCTTATTGGCATCGCTAGAGGAGGCGTTTTAAGTTTTATTATTAACAAGTAATAATTATAAAAATGAAAGATATTAAACGCATTACTGTGATTCTCAACCACGTTTAAAAAATATAGATAATACTATTATTGTTATAAAGTTGAATTGAAGATCGATCTGCTTAGGATCAGATTACATATAGGATAAACATAGAAGTTCAGAAAAATAATACTTGGATATGAACTTTATTGTAAGGCAACCCTTTTAAAAAACTTAGTATAGAAAAGATGTGTAAAACTCCCAACTTATTACATAAATATAAAGGAATGAGGTAGCCATAATTTTTTTACTTTAAATTGATATATAATACAACCTATTTATAAATAAAATAATAATTATATAGCATTTGTTTGACTAAATCAAGCGAATATTATAATATGTTCTTATAGTATTTCTAGAGTTGTCAAACATATGTTACACAAGGTGCTTCTAAATGGGCATGCTTA
>NZ_JBNUPN010000035.1:0-14773 GCF_050409405.1 Facklamia sp. P13069
ATAGAGGGACATTTTGATTTGTGTTCTCTTGAGACATTATCATTTACGTTTAACATTTCATTCAATGTTTGTGTTTTTAAGATTGAAATTTTGTTTTTTAGCAAGTATACTAAACTACAGAACTTAATAAACACAATATATTGGGCTTTATTTTATCTTTATATCCTATATATTGTGTTTCTTGCTATGTTTGTTAGAATATTCAAAATGTATCAAAGATCTTAATAGAGAGGCTGAACTGATTATGGAAACGAATACTTTAATTCCAAAGACTGTCGAATGGAACCGTCAAGATCTTAATGAGGCTATCAAACATTTCCCTCAAGTAACTCCTGTTACATCGGAAATGAAAATCACTCACTCTGGTGTCTCACGAATGGTTATGTTAGACAGGTATTCTTTTAAAGACACCGCTAAGAAAACTCTAAAAGCTGGCGATTTAGTAGTCTTAACTGTAAAGCCTGATCCATCCTATCCTGCAAGAGGTATTGGTATTGTGCAAGAACTTGATTGGGAAAAAGGTCAAGCTCTTGTTTTATTAGAAGAAGAATACCGTGGTAATCTTGAAAACGAAAAAGAGCGCCTTAGTGGCTTAATCTTGCGAAGCATTGACAGTTTAGATAAGCCTTTAGAAATATATTATGAACAAATCGCCCACCGTAATGCAGTCGGTTTAGCTGAAATTGAAAGTACAAAAGAAAAACAAGAAAGCTCTTTTGAAGCTTTTTATAATCAGCTTTCTAATTTAAACTTTGTCCCGGCTGGTCGTGTCCTATATGGAGCAGGCTCACAAACGGATGTTACTTATTTTAATTGCTACGTTATGCCGTTTGTCCCTGATTCTCGCGAGGGAATCGCTGAACACCGCAAAGAAGTAATGGAAATCATGTCGCGCGGTGGCGGTGTAGGAACTAACGGCTCCACTCTAAGACCTCGAAATACTCTGGCAAGAGGAGTAAACGGTAAGTCCTCGGGTTCTGTTTCTTGGTTAAACGATATTGCTCAATTAACTCACCTTGTTGAGCAAGGTGGCTCGCGCCGGGGTGCACAAATGATTATGTTAGCAGATTGGCATCCAGATATTATTGAATTTATCATTTCTAAAATGCAAAACCCCCGCGTTCTACGTTATTTAATTGAACAAACAGAAGATGAATTAATTCAAAAGCTAGCACAGGAAAAACTTAAATTTGTTCCACTCACTCCTAATGACCAAGTAATGCATGAAACAATTGCTTCCTATCAAAATAAAGAGGATTTTGGTGGCTTTAATGTAGATATCATTGAGCATTCTAGAGCTGTTTTACGTGATAAGGGTGCTTATGAAGTCCACAATGAAGACTTTTTAACAGGAGCAAATATCTCAGTAACTATCACTTCGGAATTTATGGAAGCGGTAGAGCAAAACCTAGATTGGGACTTACGTTTCCCTGATGTCGAACATTATAATAAAGAAGAAATGCATGCTTATAATACTCAATGGCATCAAGTAGGAGATGTACGTGATTGGGAAGAGATGGGTTATGCAGTCAGAACATACCGAAGTATTCCCGCTCGTGAACTATGGAAATTGATTAATATTTGTGCCACCTATTCAGCAGAGCCTGGTATTTTCTTTATTGATAATGCTAATAAGGATACCAATGCTAAAGCCTATGGCCAAAAAGTCGTAGCCACTAACCCTTGTGGTGAGCAACCTTTAGCTCCATATTCTGTATGTAATTTAGCAGCTATAAACTTAGCAAATATGGCTAATAAAGATGAACACACGGTTAATTTTGAAAAATTGAAAGAAACGGTTCGTGTTGGTGTGCGTATGCAAGATAACGTTATCGATGCTACCCCTTATTTCTTAGCAGCCAATCGTCATCAAGCTTTAGGAGAGCGCCGAATCGGTTTAGGTGTTATGGGTCTAGCTGACTTATTGATCTATACTAATCAACGTTATGGTTCTGCTTCAGGTAATCAATTGATTGATAAAGTCTTCCAAACGATTGCGATCACTGCTTATGAAACTTCGATTGAATTAGCCAAAGAAAAGGGAAGTTTCCCCTTCCTAATAGGTTCAACCGATGAAGAAACGAAACAATTGCGTCAAAACTTTATTTCAACAGGTTATATGCAGAAATTACCTAAGCACATTCATCAGGGTATTTTAGAACATGGCATTAGAAACTCTCACTTACTAACAGTCGCTCCTACTGGATCAACCGGTACGATGGTTGGAGTAGCTACGGGTCTTGAGCCTTATTTTGCCTTTAAATATTATCGCTCTGGACGTTTAGGTAAGTTTATTGAAGTAAACGCTGGAATTGTTCAAGAATATTTAGAGCGTCATCCAGAAGCAGATGCTGATCACTTACCAGAAACTTTTGTTTCAGCCATGGAATTAAAGCCAGAAGAACACGTCGATGTTCAAACAACTATCCAGCGATGGGTAGACTCATCCATCTCTAAAACAGTGAATGCCCCCAAAGGTTATACTGTTCAACAAGTCGAAGAAATATATGAACGTTTATACAGTGGGGGAGCTAAAGGCGGAACCGTTTATGTTGATGGTTCAAGAGATTCTCAAGTTCTTACTCTCAAAGCAGAGGAAAATGAAAAAGATCAAAATATTGCTCTTTTTGAGGTTGAAGATCAAGAAATACGTGTTGTCGATGAAGTTGAAGAATTGCGTCAGTTAGTTGATTTAGCTGAGAAAGATCATTATACCCAAAGCGGTCATGCTGATGATGTGGTCTACGGTTCAGAAGTAGGAGATACTTGTCCAATTTGTCGTAAAGGAATCGTTGAAGATATTGGGGGTTGTAACACTTGTACAAATTGTAATGCTCAGTTACGATGTGGTCTCTAAGTATTTAAATTTGCTTGCACAAATGTAATCTCTAATTGATAAACCTTATCTTAATCTTGAGATAAGGTTTATCAATTTCTCTTTTAATCGACCCCCCAATCTTATTTTGTGAGTTTTTCACTTATCTATGTTATATTAAAGAAAAATTAAAAAGGAGCGGCTTATGAAAAATAAACTATTCAAATTTATAACGATTTCTATCGCAGTTACTGGTCTTCTCATAGGAAATCTTGCGCCGATATCAGCTCAAGAAATAGATCCCAATGTCGAACAAAAATTATCTATTATGTCGATTGGAGAACTAGCAACTCTAGACGCTATGCTTTATAATGATACCCCATCTTCAGATATGATCGGACAAATTTTTGAAGGACTTTACCGTGTTTCAACTGGTAGTGAAGTCGAATTGGGGCAAGCTGAAAATGTCGATATCTCTGAAGACGGTTTAACCTATACTTTCACCTTAAGAGATGGTTTAACTTGGTCTAATGGTGACCCTGTTACAGCTAACGATTATGTCTTTACTTATCAAAGATTAGTCGATCCGAATAACGCCAATACCTCTTCTTCTGTTGAAGTGTTTAAAAACGCTAGCAAAGTTCGTAATGGTGAAGCTGAACTTTCTGATTTAGGAGTGACTGCTCCTGATGAGAAAACTTTGGTAATTGAGTTAGAATATCCAGCTCCATATCTACCAAAATTACTCACAGGTTCTCGTTTTATGCCAGTTAACCAAAAGGTAGTTGAAGAAAAAGGTCAAGCTTATGGAACAAGCGCAGACAGTATTGCTATGAATGGTCCTTTCCTCATTGAAGGATGGGAAGGAACCAGTTTAGAATGGAAATTGATTAAAAACCCAAATTACTGGGATGCTGAAAAGGTCTTTTTAGAAGAAGTCCTAGTGTCTGTTGTTAAGGAAACAGGAACCGGAGCTGACTTATTTGACGCCGGCGAACTAGACTATACTATCTTGAATGATCAATTTGTAGGACAATACAATGGCGCTGATTTCTTCAACCAGATTCCTAAAGCAACTGTCGGACACCTACAGTTCAATGCCACCAAAGAACCAACCAATAATATTGCTTTGCGTAGGGCCATTATTCAAGCGATTGATAAAGACACTTATACCCAGTCAGTCATTCAAGATGGGTCAACTTCTTTAAACGGTTTCGTTCCTTCAGGATTTGATGTAAATGATGAAGGCGTGGATTACCGTGAAGAAGCGGGTGAAATGCTTACATTCGATATTGAGGCAGCTCAAAAAGATTGGGAAACAGCTCAAAAAGAATTAGGACAAGATAATATTGAGTTACAATTACTAATTTCTGACTCAGATTTAGCTAGTCGTACAGCTGAGTATATTCAAGCTCAATTAATGCAAAATCTTCCCGGATTAACGATTACAATTCGTTCTGTCCCTCTACAAAATCGTTTAGAATTACAAAGATCACTTGATTTCGATATCTTCTATGGAACTTGGGCTCCAGACTATCAAGATGCGATCAACTTTGTAGAACAAATGGAATCAGACGGAGGCATCAACTTTGGTCAATACTCCAATGAGAAAGTGGATCAATTAATTGATCAAGCCAGAAACGAGTTTGCCAATGACCCAGAAAAACGTCGACAAGCTCTTATTGAAGCAGAAAAGATTGCCGTCGCTGATGAAGCTTCTCAGTCTTCATTCTATCAAGCATCTACTACCTACTTATTGGATACTAGCGTAAAAGGCTTCGAAGTTTTACCATTTGGTCGAACAATCAATTTAAGAACTGCATATCGAACTGCAGAGTAAATCTATAATAAATGAAACTCTAAACTTTCTTTATTAAAATAATTAGGCTACCTAGCAGTGGAAGATCCACTACCAGGTAGCCTAATTTTCGGTATTTATCATCCTTTCAATAGATACCAACCTGCTCAACTTCCGTTAGGAATCTCTTTTTTAAGAATAGCTAATATTATCTAACATACCATGTGATTGAATCACAAGCATCTCTCTTGGCTCAAGTTTTACCACAAATAATGCCTGCTTCCCTTCAATTTCAGCTTTAGGATATTCTCCTTCTTGCTAAAGTATTACGTTCAAAGTCGTCAAAGGTCACTAACTTATCCGATTGTTTAATAGCTTCTACTCAACGAATTCTAGCTATCGGATATCTGTTCTATCTAAATCTTTGAGACAAATCGCTTTCTTAATATCACCCATGTGTCACTCCCTTAAAATTAATCATTCTTTAATTATTTATGGTTCGAATAACAAATTTATTTAGTTTAAAAGCTTTAATTATTATTGGACTTTATCCATTTATCAAGTATTATACAAGCTAGATCATTAAACAGCCATGTAGTATTATTAGCTAGAACTATTAATAGTCTGCCAATATTCTACTAAAGCTTTAAAATTTAATGGCTTTCCATTATAAATTTTTGACTCTATCAGCTCATGAAGTGGATAATTCTTACTTAATTGTATTAAAATAAAAGATAATATAAGCAATAATGGCATGATTGACACAAAAGGGTTTATACTGTTTAACTTTAAAATACGAAAGGTGGATAACCATGAATTCCTACACAAAATTTATAATCCGGCGTGTTTTTTATATGTTAATTACGCTTTGGATTATTATTTCCGTTACCTTTTTCCTCTTACAGTTCTTACCTGGTTCCCCTTTTGCCAATCAAGATCTTTTAACCGAGACCCAACTTCAACTTTTAAATGAAAAATATGGTCTCAACCAACCTTTACTTGTTCGCTATTTTTCCTACTTAGCAAATATATTAAAAGGGGATTTAGGGGTGTCCTTTCAATATAATAACTTACCTGTTACTAAAATTATTTTAGATCGAGCCGGCCCCTCTATGATTTTAGGAGCTCAAGCCATGGGTTTTGGTGTGGTAATTGGAACTATCTTAGGAATGATTGCAGCTGTTAAACAAAACACTTGGATCGATACCTTCACCTCCGTTTTTGCTATTGGCGGAAGATCTGTTCCCAACTTTGTTTATGCTGTGGTCCTTCAATTTCTGTTTGCTGTTTGGCTAGATTGGCTACCAATTGCTTTCTGGCGTGACGGCTATGCCTCAACTATTCTTCCAAGTCTTGCTTTAGCCATTTCACCTATGGCAGAGTCTGCGCGTTTCGTTCGAACTGAGATGATTGAAGTGCTTCACTCTGACTATATTGAATTAGCAACCGCTAAAGGCTTTTCAAAATTTTATATAGTTACTAAGCATGCGCTGCGTAATGCGATTATACCTCTATTAACAATAGTAGGACCCATGACAGCAGCTGCCATGACCGGCTCACTGGTAATTGAACAAATTTTTTCAATTCCTGGAATTGGTGAGCAGTTTACCAAGTCAATTTTAGTGAATGACTACCCAACCATTATGGGAATTACAATTATGTATTCTGTCTTATTAGTTGTTATTATTTTAATCGTCGATATTCTATACGGCTTTATAGATCCTAGAATGCGACAAGTTGAAGGAGGTGGCTAGATGCCAATCGAAAATTCTTTAAATACGGCGAATAATGCTTCAACAAAACACACAGCGGATATAGATCCAAAGCTCTTTCAACCGAAAATTTCTATCCAAAGTGAAGACAACGAAAAAATTGAAGCCCCTTCACTGAACTTTCTACAAGATTCATGGCGGAGATTAAAAAAGAATAAAGGTGCTATGATTTCACTCTTTTTCGTTATTTTAATTCTACTTCTTGCTATTTTAGCCCCATGGATTGCACCCGCTTCACCGTTCCAACAAAATCCAGCTCAAGCAAACCTCCCTCCTAAAATACCAGGTTTAGAAGATTTTTCATGGTTTAGTGGTAAAAGTGTCAACCGAGGTGGTGCTTTGACTGATGCCTATCAAAATGCCAATGTGGCTGAGGGAACCTACTACTATCTTGGAACAGATGGTTTAGGTCGTGACCTCCTCTCACGTATTTTATATGGAACTCGAATTTCACTTTTAGTCGCATTTATTGCTGTTCTAATCAATGTCATTATCGGTGTAACCTATGGCATGATATCTGGTTGGCTAGGCGGTAAGGTAGATACACTGATGCAAAGAATACTGGAAATTATTTCAGGTGTTCCCAATTTAGTAATCGTTGTTCTGATGCTTTTAGTATTGCAGCCCGGTTTACTATCTATTATTATTACGATTGCTCTCACCTCTTGGATATCAATGTCCCGGGTGGTAAGAGCGCAAACACTTCGTTTAAAACAACAAGAATATGTCTTAGCTGCTAAGGTATTAGGCCAATCGACTGGCAAGATTCTATTAAAACATATCCTTCCCAATATGTTAGGAATTATTATTGTCCAAATGATGTTTGCTATACCATCTGCCATCTTCTTTGAAGCTTTTTTAAGTTTCATCGGGATTGGAATCCCTGCACCCAACGCTTCCTTAGGAACTTTATTGAGTGAAGGTTACAAGACTTTTCGCTTTTTACCCCATTTAATGTGGTATCCAGCAGCTGTTATCTCATTAATCATGTTGTCCTTTAACTTATTAGCAGATGGACTGCGTGATGCTTTTGATCCCAAAATGAAAGAGTAGGTGACTTCATGAATAAGGCTATCATTCAAATTAAAGACTTAAATATTTCCTTCAAAACCTTTGCTGGCCAATTAAAAGCTATTCGTGGAATCAACTTATCCTTGTATGCCGGTGAAACATTAGCAATTGTTGGCGAATCAGGCTCAGGTAAATCAGTAACCACACGTGCATTGATGGGGCTTCTAGCTAAAAATGCGACCATTGAAGCAGGCGAAGTGATATTTGAAAAACGAGACCTTTTAAAATTATCTAAAAAAGAAATGGAAGCTATACGTGGTAGCAAAATTGCCATGATTTTTCAAGATCCAATGACCGCCCTCAATCCTACCCTAACCATCGGAAGACAAATTACTGAAGTTTTAATTCGTAAACGCGGTTTTAATCACTCACAAGCGCGTAAAGAAGCCATTAACCTTTTGGATTTATGTGGAATTGTTCAATCAGAGAAAAGAATTAATCAGTATCCACATCAATTTTCAGGTGGTCAAAGACAGAGGATTGTGATAGCGATTGCTTTAGCGGGAGATCCTGAAGTGCTTATTGCCGATGAGCCCACAACTGCTTTAGATGTAACCATTCAAGCACAAATCATTGAATTACTTAAAAAAATTCAACAAGAAAAGAATATGACCATTATCTTTATCACTCATGATTTGGGTGTGGTTGCCAATGTAGCAGACCGAATTGCCGTTATGTATGCGGGTAAAATCGTTGAAATAGGGACAGTGGATGATATTTACTACCATCCTCAACATCCCTATACCTGGGGACTTTTGACAGCTATGCCAACCATTTCCAAACAAGATCAATTATATGCTATCCCCGGTAGCCCACCTGACCTTTTAAATCCTCCTAAAGGAGATGCTTTCGCCTATCGGTCAGAATATGCTTTGGCTATCGATTTTGAGGAGGAACCGCCCATGTTTGAAGTCAATCCTGGACATTATGCAGCCACTTGGTTACTCCACCCAATGGCTCCAAAAATGACCCCGCCAACTGCTATCTTAGAAAGATATCAACGTTGTCGAAAAAAGCAGTCACAGACCGATAAGAGTGGAATGGAGGAGCATTATGAATAAGCATGCACCTATTCTACAAGTTAAGCACTTGAAACAATACTACCACCAAGGAACTGATAAGGAAGTCAAAGCGGTAGACGATGTTTCCTTTGAAATCTTTCCTGGAGAAACTTTTGGGTTAGTTGGAGAATCAGGTTCTGGTAAATCAACGATTGGCAAAGCAATTGTTAACCTCTATCAACCGACCAGTGGTGAAATTATCTTTCAAGACAAAGCTTTATCGAGTAGCTACAACAAAAAGGAACGTTTGAAATTCCATAAAGAAATTCAGATGATTTTCCAAGACCCTTATGCTTCTTTAAATCCTCGTATGAAGGTTCGTGATATTATTGCTGAAGGCATTGATATTCATGGACTCGCACAATCAAAAGAGGAAAGAGACGAAAAAGTCAATCGACTCTTAGAAGATGTAGGGCTCAATATTGATCACGCTAGTCGCTATCCTCATGAATTTTCTGGCGGTCAACGTCAACGTATTGGGATAGCACGAGCTTTAGCAGTTGAACCAAAATTCATTGTCGCCGATGAACCGATATCAGCTTTAGATGTTTCCATTCAAGCTCAAGTGGTCAATTTATTACAAGAACTAAAAGAATCAAGAGGACTAACCTATCTCTTTATTGCCCATGATTTATCCATGGTTAAATATGTCAGTGATCGCATTGCCATTATGAACCGTGGTCGGATTTTAGAGTTAGCCGAAGCTGAGGAATTGTATGCAAACCCTTTACATGCCTATACCCAGTCCTTACTCTCAGCAATTCCTTTACCAGATCCTGATTACGAACGTCAACGTCAACGTATTCATTATCAGGTTGATCCAGAAAAGTTGGCTGAAGAGATCCTTAAAGAAGTCAAACCTAATCACTGGCTTGCTCAATAAACTAAACAAAAATCACCATTGAATAAGTTTATTCAATGGTGATTTTACTTTTAACTCTTTAATAGTTGACAAACAGCTTGGCTACTGCTGTTAAATTTTCCTCTGTATGAGTTAGTAGGTCTTGCAAGGAGCTTGGCCCAGGCGTAATACTCAAAATCGCATCAAAGCCTAACTGATATAAGATTTCAATATCATTTCTGACAGAACCACATAATGCGATCACTTTCGACCGGAAAGCTACTTGTTTAGCTAATTGCATGACTCCAAAAGGGGGTTACCGTATTGCGTTTGAAAGTCAATCTGACCCTCTCCTGTAAAACAAATATCGACATCTTGTAAAGCTGTCTTCAAATTGACTGTTTCTATAACAATATCGATGCCTCTTTTGTGTTTTGCAGAAGTAAATGCTAATAATCCTGCCCCTAACCCACCAGCAGCCCCAGAACCAGCAATATGAGCCACTTCACGATTCAAGTCACGATAAATAAGGCGTGAGAAATGTTCAAGATTCGCATCAAGCTTTTCAATCATTTCTGGACTTGCCCCTTTTTGCGGACCGACTACAGCCGAAGCTCCTTGCGGACCACACAGCGGATTATTGGCATCACAGGCAACCTTGAAGATAGCATGCTCTAGACCAGGATGAATAGTCTGACAATCAATCCTATCCAAATGCGATAAGCCTTGATTGCCGAAAGGAATCTCTTGGCCTTCTATGTCTAATAAACGATAGCCTAAGGCTTGAGCCATACCGGCTCCCCCGTCATTCGTAGCAGACCCTCCAATCCCTAAAATAAATGAGCGAACTCCTCGATCTAGACATGCCTTAATGACTTGACCTGTTCCATAGGTTGATGTTAATAAAGGATTACGATCTTCTTTTTCAATAAGATGAATGCCTGATGCACTGGCCATTTCAATTACGGCTGTTTTGCCATCTCCTAAAATACCATACCGGGCTTGAATTTTTTCTCCTAAAGGTCCCTGCACTTCGACTGTATAATAAACTCCCTGACTCGCATCAATCAAGGCTTCAGTGGTACCTTCACCTCCATCTGCCATCGGAAGCTGAAGAATTTCTGCTTGAGGAAAGACTTGTTGCACACCTTTTTTTATAGCCTGGCAAGCATGTTTTGCCGAAACCGCTTCTTTAAAAGAATCACAGGCCATCACAATTTTCATTAATTTTACTAACCTCCTAAAACGCCATAGATACTGGTTGAAACAATAGTTAAAACGAAACCTACTAATGATTCATATGGAATTAGTTTTAGACATTCTTTAAAATCGGCTGATACGGATCCTCCTGTCGCGTGGAAGAATGAACCATGAGGTAAATGGTCTAATACTGTCGCCCCTGCGTGTAACATAGCAGCTCCACTGATAGGAGAAACACCTGACGAGAGAATAGTTGGTGAAAAAACAGCTGAGCCAACTGCCGATCCTGAAGTAGTCGAAGCGGTCGCCGCACTCATAAAAATTCCTGCTAAAGGTGCTAAAAGATAGGCAGGTAAACCTAAAGAGTCTAGACTATTAGTAAGGACATCTCCTAAAGTAGAATTGGTAATCACTCCTGCGATTAAACCTGTTCCTAAAAGGATAATAGCCACATTAATCATCTTACTTAAACCATATTGAGTATATTCTTGTAAGTGCTTAACATGTCCCACCATTATCAAGCCAAAAAGACCTCCCAGAGGAAGAGCCAACATAGGATCAATCATTATATTAAACAAGGGGCGTAAAGATAGTAAAACAATCGCTAAAATAGGTCCTGACAAGGCTTTCCATAAATAAGGTAAATTTTCTGCTGTTTGATCGTCTCTTGAAGTTCCTGTTTGTTCAATTTGACTGCCTTTATTAATTAATCGTTTGGCTAGCCAAGCTGTAAACATCACCCCAATCAAGGCTGGAATAAGACCAGCTAACATGACTTGAGTTAAGGAAACACCAAAACCATCGGAAACAGCAATAGAGTTAGGATTTGGTGAAATAATATTACCTGATTTGCCGCCACCAATCATAGCCATCAAAAGTGCAGTCCGTGAATAACCCAATTCTTTACCAATCTCTAAAGCGATAGGCGCAACTGTTATGACAGATATATCAATAAAAACCCCCACAAAAGTTAAAATCATAGTAGCAAGTGCGATCGCTAATAAAGCTCTTTCGCTTCCCAAACCCTTAATAATAGCATGGGCAATGGCAGCTGCCGAACCTGTCTTAATTAAAACACCTGCAAGGATTCCAGCTGCTAGTATCCTTAAGATAGAGGTAATCATGCCTTGCGCACCATTTGTCATGAGACTGATGGTTTCACTTAGATTCGCTCCTCCTAATAATCCTCCGAATAAAGCGCCGATAAATAAAGCATAAAAAACTGGAAACTTTTTAAAGATTAATAAGATAACCAATAATAGACCTAACAAAGCGCCGATAGCCGTTACTGTTACTACTTCCATTTCCCCACTCCTAATTGATTATTGAATGGCTTCATTATATTGTTTCTTAATATCTTTGCCAATCTTATTAGCCAATCAGTGACTATATAAAAAGACAGCTTCAAAAGAGAAGCTATCTTTTTCTAATGATTTAATAAATGGATTTAAAAAGTTGATAAAGTTCTACATTGGCTGTGTCTTTAAAATGATGAACCGCTAAATTGTCAGGTCCTTCCATGGTAATCAAAACTCTTGGGATTCCTTGATCTTCAACAAATAAATAAAAATGTCGTTCCGCTCTAGGATTATCTTGATCACGAATATCAGTCATTGCCATTAAGACATTGATTTCATCATTAATAAGCTGTTCAGCTTGATAATGAGCCTTTCGTTCCTGACCATCTAAGTGAATTACCATTGACTTTAAAGGAAGGTCCCCACCTAAGAAGTCTATAGGCATCTCTGGAGTGACAAACTCATATTTTTGACCCATTTTTGCTTGCCAGTCTCTGACTGCTGTCATCAATGCTTGTTTTTGCTTTGATGACCCATTTAATGATTGCTCTTTTGCTTCAGTCGATAATGACTGGACTTGATAATTGGGGTAATAATTATTAATCACTCGACCATATACTTGTGACCAATCGTAAGCTACTAAAGGATGTAGCTCAGGACTAGCCAAGTGACCCTCTGTGATTTTACCAGAAGGAATATGGAAATAATAAGGAGTCGTTCCCCCAATATCTTGTACAAATGCTCCGTTGGTGATGGTATACATTTCATATTGTTCACTCGGATACTCTAACTCTTCAGGAATAGTAAACATCTCGTCACCAAAACCAAAACTATAGGCTTCTGGTGCATAGCTAGAAGCTAGACTGATGCGAATTAATTGGTCGAGATGTTGATCATCAAGTGCTAAATATTTCACAATGTTTTTTGCAAAATCAGTCCCCTCTAATAGAAAATAGCCCGGTAAGTTCTGATTGATACCGGCTTGATAAGATTCCATAATCGCACTGACTATGAAAAGACGTAATTGATTCAAAGCTTTTTGATCTGCTGAACTTAATTCAGCTAACAACATCTTTTCTAGACCAAAAGAATGTGAAAATATTTCTCTTAAATTGCCAATATGATTCGCGTCTTCTTCAACACTTTGATATTCAATAAGATTCTCATAATAATCATTGTAAAGCTTTGGAATGATCCAATGATAGGAGGTATCAAAATTAGCCGGCCCCATTTGCTGTAAACTAGCAATAGTATATTGGGGAGCATCTAATGAATAGGATTGTACCGTTTCTTGCCACAGTTCCATTGCTTGTCGAACTTCTTGAATATCTACTGCTTCTTCGGCAAAGACTAAATTCTCACCTTGAGCAAAGTAACTTTGATGAGGAGAATGAACCATCCCCATACCACTGAAGCCAGTCACCATCATCAGGCCAAGTCGTAAAATTTTCTTCATTGCTAACACCCTTTCCCTTATTTTTTATTCATAACGATTGAACACTTTTAGTTGATAACAACTTGGTAAGTAGCATTAGCTTTCATTAACTTATGCATGGGACAGCGTTCAAGAGCAACTTCTACGATAGAATCAGCTAAATCTGCTTGAACATGGGGCATAGAGATTTGAACTTTAACCACAAATTGATAGCCGGGATTATCTTGGTGTAGTTCGACCAAGACAGATACTTGAGTCTGGTGTTTAATCCCTCGACGAATTTCTTCTGCTTCTATGGTGGCATTTAGACAAGTTGCTATGGCCATTCCCAGAAGCTGCTCCGGATTACTACCTTCTATTTCACTTAATGGACTGGAAACCTTAACTTCAAAACCTGCTGGATCTTCAACAAAGGTTTTGCCTTGAATACCGTCTCGATTAACTACTTTAGTTTGATAAAGCGTTTTTCCTTCCATCATTTGCAAAAAACCTCCTGTACTCTTTCTGATACTATTGTATAAGCTTTTTTTAGAATATGCTATCTATGTCTCACTAAAAACTAAATCTTTCGCTTTCATTACTTGATAGCTCACACTCTATTTTTTTATAATCATCGAAATAGCTTGCTCTAGTCGTTGATTCTGCTTTTCTGAATCTTTATCACCAGTAGTTAAACATTCTTTTAAATTTTCAACCATGATTATGCCCATAATACGATCCACACTCGAACGAATAGCAGTTAGTTGGGTTACTATATCCATACAGTCTCTGTCCTCTTCTAACATCTTTTGGACCCCTCTTAATTGACCTTCTGCTCGTTTTAAACGATTAAGTAGGTTTTTCTTATTATTATCTTTATGCATGATAAACTCCTCTTATGTATTTGTTCTTAAATTTTAAAACTTGACAAATCTTTTGCATTGATGTTTAATATACCCTACCGGGTATGTTAAGTATATAATTTATTGGCTTAAACTACCACTTATTTATAAAAAATCACTTTTATATGTCAAACAGAAAGGAAGATACCATGTTCCCAACGATTTCCATTGAAGAACTTTATCAAAAATCTCAGGAAAAATCGCTTAATATTATTGATGTTCGAGGTGAAGCTGAATTCCAAGAAGGACATATCCCTGGATCTAAAAACATCCCCTTGAATCAGCTCCCAAATGAATATACATCTCTTAATCAAGATAAAGAATACTATTTAGTATGCCACTCGGGTGGACGTTCTAAAAGGGCTAGCCAATTCTTATCTAAAATGGATTATCAAGTGACTAATGTTACACCTGGAGCACCTTCTTGGCCTGGTGAACTAACCACCGACTAAGCAGAAATTATTAAATTATAAAAGCCATCAGATCTAATAAGGCACTGCCCCCAAATAGTGAGGCAAACATAAAAACACCTCCGTTAAATTCGTATGAAATGAATTTAATGGAGGTGTTTGATTAGGGTTAATCACCTAGCTTATTCTGC
>NZ_JBNUPN010000036.1:0-12002 GCF_050409405.1 Facklamia sp. P13069
AAACTTTTTTTCTTTCGTTTCGGTCGTTCGTGACGACAAGAAATAATATAACATGAGTTCTTTGTTAATGTCAAATACTTTTCAAAGTTTTTTATTTTTAGCAACTCAAGATGCATTGCTCTTCGTTCGTGACGACAAGAATTAATATAGCATGGGTTGTTAGCTTAAGTCAATAGCTTTTTTAACTTTTTCTAAATTTTTTGTGAATTCTTTTTTGTTCTTCAATTTTATCAATAACCTCTGATGAATAAAAATCATTTGAGACGATCTATAGTCCGACCATCTCAAATGTTTTAACTTTTATTATCGATTGATAATTCTATATTCTTTGACTAAGTTCCTTTGTTAATTCTTCATAACCATCTTTACCAAGTAAGGCAAACATATTACGTTTATAGGCTTCGACTCCCGGCTGATCAAATGGGTTGACACCATTAAGGTATCCAGAAATAGCGACTGCCATTTCAAAGAAATAAATCATTTGACCGAGGCTTTCTTCATTCATTGCTGGAATGTTAATAATAAGATTAGGTACCTCTCCGTCCGTATGGGCAATCATAGTTCCTTGATAAGCCATTTGGTTAACGGTTGACATTTTTTCTCCCTCTAAATATGAAAGACCGTCAACGTCTTCTTCTAATTGAGGGATTGTTAAATCTTTCCTAACTTTTTGGAAGTTTAATACCGTCTCAAATATATTTCGTTGGCCATCTTGAATAATTTGACCAATTGAATGTAGGTCTGTTGAAAAGTTAGCTGAACATGGGAAAATTCCTTTATGATCTTTTCCTTCAGACTCGCCAAATAACTGTTTCCACCATTCACCGAAAGCTTGTAAAGCTGGTTCATAGTTGATTAACAATTCATTGACCTTTCCTTTGCGATAGAAAATATTTCTTATAACAGCATACTGCATGGCTTGATTTTTTGCTAAATCCTCATTTAGATAAAGCTCTCTAGCAATTTTTGCCCCTTCAATCAGCCTTTCTATGCTTGCACCACTTACAGCAATAGGAAGCAAGCCCACTGGTGTTAAAACCGAGAAGCGCCCACCGATACCATCTGGGATTACAAAAGACTCATAATTATTTTGTTGGGCTTCTTTTTTTAATGCTCCTTTAGCTTGATCGGTTGTCGCATAAATTCTTTGATAAGCTTCTTTTTTTCCATATTTTTTGATTAGTTTTTCTTTTAAAACCCGAAAAGCAATTGCTGGTTCCGTAGTTGTTCCTGATTTAGAGATGATATTAATAGAGAAATCACGCTCTCCAATTACTTCTATTAAATCATTCAAGTAAGTGGATGATATGTTGTTACCAGCAAAAAGTATTTGAGGCAAACTTTTGCTTGGAGCCATCATATTATAAAAAGTATGGTTTAAAAAATCTATGGCTGCTTTAGCTCCTAAATAGGATCCGCCTATGCCGATTACTACTAATACTTCCGAGTTCTTTTGAATTTTTTGAGCTACTCCTTTAATTCGCTCTATTTCGGATTGGGGGAAATCAAGTGGCCAATCAATCCAATCCGTAAATTCAGAACCTGCCCCTGTTTTTTCTTTAAGTTCACGTAAAGAGGATTCTGCGAACCCACTTAAGTGCTCCATTTCTTTTTCTTGAAAAAAGTTCAAAGCCTTCGAATAATCAAAGCTAATTGTTTCCATTTATAAACCTCCTAAACTTCTATCTTGGTATTAAACTCATTTTCTTCAATAGAATGCATTGCTTGATCAATCCATTGTGGCATCTTATCTGCTATGGTCTTAAATCCTATGTCTGGTAAATTCCGTCTTTTTTTTCTTCGATTTCTAACAGGAAACAATGGGGTGTTAATTTTATCTAGTGCTCGCATGGATAAAGAAATTTTCTTACTGTATTCATCAATATCAATTACAACTACTTTAACTTTTTCTCCAATATTAATGAATTCATCTAAAGCCCCTACATATCCATGTTTACATTCGGAAATATGCACTAGACCCTGTTCTTCATCAGAAAGCTTTATAAAAATACCATAGTTCTGGATACCGGTTACTTCTCCTTCAATAATATCTCCTATTTTAAACTTCATATCGATTACCGTGCTTTCTCACTTATTTAGAAACGGTAACGGATTCAATCATCACATCTTCAACCGGTTTGTCTTGAGGCCCTGTTGTAACATTTTGGATAGCTAAAACATTCTCCATACCTCCAACGACTTGACCAAAGACAGTATGGCGTTGATCCAACCAAGGGGTTCCTCCTTTTTCTTCATAAGCCTTCACAACTTCATCAGGGAACCCTAAGTCTTTTAACTGTTGGAGCATATCAGCCGGTACATTTGGTGCAGTTACAATAAAAAATTGACTGCCATTTGTATTTGGTCCTGCATTAGCCATTGAAAGAGCTCCATAAAAGTTAAAAAGATGCATTGAAAATTCATCTTCAAAACTTTCTCCCCATTTGCTTTCACCACCCATGCCTGTTCCTGTTGGGTCTCCTCCTTGGATCATAAAATCTTTAATAACTCTATGAAAAATCACGCCATCATAGTAGCCTTCTTCAGCTAAAGTAATGAAGTTTTCGACTGTCCTGGGTGCTTGTTCTTTAAATAATGCTAATTCAATGTCACCCTTATTAGTATGTAAAACAACTTGACTTTGTATTTCCTCTGTCTTTAATTGTGGAAAATTATTCATTTTATCGCTCCTTATATCTATTTTCTCTATCATTTTACTCGAAAAAAAACTAAATTTATAGTTAAAGGGTCTTATTTTTGTTAAGATAGTTAGTGTTAAAAATAAAAAGAAGGATAAGGATGCTATGAATTACCCATTAATTGCTGCTTTTACCGCCATTTTTTTCGCGCAAATGATTAAATATCCAATTGCCTATTATTCAAAGCGAAGTCCTAAATTAGATATAATCACTTCTACTGGTGGCATGCCCTCATCGCATTCGGCTGCCGTCGCAAGTTTAATTGCCAGTCTTATATTTGAATACGGTTTTGCTTCAGCACACGTAGCCATAGCAACTGTATTCGGTGTTATTATCATGTTCGATTCTATGGGGGTCAGACGTCAAAGTGGTGAACAAGGCCTTGTAATTGATGCTATCGTTAAACGTCTCTCTCAATCAAATTATGAGGATATAAATGTTCAATCAATTAAAGAAAAACTAGAAGACTCTGAATTTGAAACTGAAATTATTGATAATTATCAAGACCTTATAGTTACTAAATACCTTGGACATAAACCAACAGAAGTATTTGCAGGTATTATTACAGGCGGATTTGTGGCAGTAGTCATGCGCTTAGTATTCCTTGCGTTTTTTTATTAGAAAGGCAGAAATTATGGAAAATATTTATGATATAACAATTATCGGTGCAGGCCCTGTAGGCCTTTATACCGCTTTCTTCGCTCATATGCGAAACGCAAAAGTAAAAATTATTGAGTCACTTGAGGAGGTGGGGGGGCAACCAAATCATCTTTATGGTGAAAAGTTGATTTTCGATATTCCTGCCTATCCTTCGATTAAGGGGAATATTTTGAGTCAAAAACTATTTGAACAGGTCAATCATTTTAAACCAGATATTTCTTTGGGAGAAGAAGTCTTAAATCTCTCTCCCAGAGAAGATGGCATCTATACAATTCAAACTAGTAAAGAAATTTATTACTCAAAGACCGTTATCATTGCAGCAGGTAATGGAGCTTTTCAACCCCGAAAGCTTGGAATGGATAATGCGAATCATTTCGAAAATCATTCCTTACATTATATTGTTAAAAAACCTGAACATTTTAAGCATCAGAGGATAGCAGTATGTGGAGGAGGAGACTCTGCAGTTGATTGGGCACTCACCCTAGAACCAATTGCTAAAGAAGTCTATTTAATACACCGACGTGAAAACTTTCGAGCTTTAGAAAGCTCAGTATCCAAATTACATGCCTCGTCTGTTAAAATTCTAACCCCCTATAAAATTTTAACCTTAGAGGGTAAAAATCACCAGCTCGAATCACTCAAGCTTCAGCAGGTGAAATCAAAAAAAATAGTAGCACTTTGCCTCGATCAATTAATTGTCAATTATGGCTTTTCTAATTCTTTAGGCCATATAAAAGATTGGGGACTCAAGCTTTCTCGCAACCAAATCAAAGTTTCATCATTAATGGAAACTAATTTGCCTGGTGTTTTCGCTGTTGGGGATATTGCTGACTATCCTGGTAAGGTAAAGATCATTGCAGCTGGATTTGGGGAAGCCTTATTAGCTGTTAATCAAGCCTTACACTTCATCGATCCTAATTATCGACCGTCGCCCTTACATTCATCAACTATTTTTGAAGGAGAATTCAATGACTAAAGATTATATTCACTTAAAACACCTAGAATCCAGATCCTATGAATTGCTAGCTGAAAGAGGTGTTAGCATCGAAGAAATCGCTAAAATCGTCTACGATTTACAAAATACTTATGTTGAGACTTTAACTATGCAAGACTGCATTGATAATTTACATGCTGTGATGCAAAAACGAGAAGTTCAAAATGCTATTATAACTGGAATTGAATTAGATATTGCTGCTGAAAAAGGACTTTTGTCTCCACTTCTATGTGACTTATTAATGCGTGATGAGAGCCTCTATGGAATAGATGAAATTCTGACTCTATCAATCGTCAATGTTTATGGATCAATCGGTCTTACTAATTTCGGTTATTTAGATAAGCTTAAACCGGGCATTATTGGTAAACTAAATGATGAAAAAGATCAGCGGTGCAATACATTTATTGATGACATCGTGGGTGCCTTAGCCGCTGCCGCTGCAAGCCGAATTGCGCACGCACAACCACAAACTGATGAAATTTCCGTTCCTCCAAAAAAACCAAGTCATTTATAAGCTAAAAAAAGATAAGCTCAGCAGCTGAGCTTATCTTTTTTATATTTTCTTTTTAATAAACAAATAAATAATTCCTAACAATAATTCATATAGCATAACGACAACAATTAGTAATAGAAAGAAGTAACTATCTGGAAGCACATTAATGACAGGATCTGTTAAAGGATCAAACAGCCATAAATCATTTTTAAAGAAAATTTGGTGAAAAAGAATAAAGATTTTATCAAAAGCGATAAGTGCTAGAAATAATAAACCAATTGGCAACATGTAACTTAGCATCATATATATCTTAAGATAGGGATTACGTCTCCTCTGCTTGCGAATATTTATCAAAACAATCGCTAAAACAAAAATTAAAAACAAAGCTGCCATCATGGTTAGCTGGATTAAAACTTTAACTTCAGCAAAATGCTGAATCCCTCCGTCAGAAGAGGCAAAATCAGGCAATAGCATTTGACTTTCCATCGGATGGGTTAAGAAATCAACAATTGTTTGATAATTTTGATTTAATTGCTCACTCGTTAATCCAACTGTTTCATGCAATTTAAAATATTGATTAAAGATTCTATAAATAACTGGCGATAGAAAAACGGTCAATGAGATTGCCCCAGTTAAGGATGCTAGGCAAAATAAGCAAACTCTGGCAAAATTTTTAATGTGGTCAGTCAAACTATGGATCCTCGCTTTCTAATAAAGGCTAGTTGGGGCGTTTTTTTATAACGAAATCCTTCTTATGATTGATTCTGTTTGTCGGCTTATTCATCTTATTAGACCCGACAGTCAAATTGTTTTTACTTTCAGATTTACTTAGTGAGTGGCTTTTTTCATTTCTTCTCTTAATTTTAGGGGTAACAGTCTTAGAACGATGGCCGAGATTTTGAATTTTTCGATTCGTTCTTTTTTGATAGCTACGTCCCCGTGTGTTTTTATTTGAAGTTCTTGGATAAAGTGTCTTACTTTGAATGTTATTTATCTTGCCCGCCCTCAATCGATCTAATAAATGAGGATATTCAGCGATAGAGCTTTTTTTTCCAATAACAAAATACTTGGCGCCAAAATTACAATATTCATTGATATAATCCTCTAACGTTTCAATACGTTGATCGAAAGCCACTTTGGGTGTTCCGATTTGATAAAACCCTCTTAAGCGAAGCTGATTAAAAGCCCAATCACCAACAATATAATCATACTTAGCGAAGAGGTCTTGATAGCGATTATAGAAGGCTTCAAAGTCAAAAGCTTCTTGATGATTAATAATCAAATCGTATTCTTCGTCTTCAATCATTAAGGAACTGTCATTTAAAAATTTAATGTTTTTAATAACATCTTCATTTAATTCATCGCCCGTTAGGTCATCCAATAGTCGATCTATTTGTTTGTTAATTTTTAACTCTTTTATTGAATCTGTCATAATTTACTCCTGTTCTAAAGGGAATTCTCCCTGAAAATAATCACTGATAATATGTCTTAAAATTAAGAAAGATAATCGTTAGTTTATCGTATTTCATTATAAACGGTAAAAAGGAAGATAGACACAGTCATCTAGACTGGCTAGACAATACATTTGTTCATTGTCTAGCATTTCATAATCTATTAGCCATCGATTAATCCATCGTTCATAGAAACACCTTTAAAGAACATTGTAGCAAAAAATATACCTCCAAATCCATTGCCAAAGAGTCCCCTACTTGCTAATGTAAACTTTTGATGATTCATTTATTCGGAAAGAAATCTTAATAGCTACCGCTTTGCTCAATACGCTTTCTTTGGTATTGATATAAACTACTCTGATATATCGCTTTTTCAGCTATCAATGCTATTTTATTAATAGATAAAACATGCAATTTAATTAACTATCCTTCTGCAGTTACATTTTTAACTCGTTATAAAAAGACCTCCTCTTAATAACAAAAGGAGGTTTTAAATGGACTATTTAAAAATACCTAAAAGTATATAAGCGACAATTAAGAATATTACACCAAATATAAGGTAAGTCATCCATTCTTTTTTTAGACGCGGAATTGGTTTTGCAATCACATAACCGGCAGCTAAGACTATCATAACAACCATGATAAGCACTGAAAAGACAGTTGCTGGTATAAGATAACTAAGTAAATAAAGTATCGGTAAGACAATAGCTACTGAAATTAAGGGAAGACCCAAATAGAAATTCTCTTCATCTATTTGATAAGCTTGAAATTCCAAGGGACGGTTAAAATGTGCTAAACGAATGGCTACAGCAGTTAAGTAGACTGCAATAGTAATCATACCTAATATTCCACCTTGAGTAGCTGTTAATAATAATCCAATTGGAATCAAACCAAAGGATAGAAAATCAGCTATAACCTCTAACTCTGTGGAAAAAGCTAGTTGTGCATCTGTTTGGTCAAATTGCTCAGAAATATCAATTGAATACTCATTAAGAATGGCTCCTATCATCATAGATATTAAACCATACTCAATTGCCCCTATATAGGCAAAGCCTAATCCTACAATCGAAAAAACTATTTGAACTAAGACGATTAAATTGGACCGATGTAGATCTCCTAACATAATCTTTCCTCCTCACATGAAATGTATGTCAACTCCTATTTTACCGATAATATGCTGTTTTTAGCAAGTGTTAAAATTAAACTTTCAATAAATTGAAACTGATTCTGAAATTAGTTATACTACTGATAATTAATTGACCATAATTGGGGGAAATATTATGCAGTGGAAAATAGTAACTGACTCTGGCGCGAGTATTCGTTCTGTCAAAGATATCAACGAGGAAATAGAGTTTGAAGTTGTTTCTTTAATACTGAATATCGATGAGCATACATATAAAGATAACAATCAAATGGATACCCAAACTCTAGTTAATAAAATGGAAAGTGGCCAACAGACTGGAACTGCTTGTCCAAGCCCTGAAAGTTATGCACAAACATTTGAGTCCAATCAAAATGTTTTATGTTTCACTTTATCTTCAGGTGTTTCAGGCTCTTACAATGCTGCTTGTTTAGGAAGAGAGTTAGCCTTAGAGAAAAGTCCTGATGCTAATATTAAAATCATCGACAGTCGATCGGCTGGAGCTGAAATCGACCTACTTATTACTCTTGCTGCAAGTATCATTAAAGAAGAGACTGATTTTGATTCGGTAGTGGCAAGAATTGAAAAAGAACATTTAAGTACAAATGTCAATTTTTTGTTAGAATCTGTTGATAATCTAGTAAAAAATGGCCGAATATCTAAAATTGTTGGAAACATGATTGGATTACTAAATATACGTTTAATCGGAAAAAGAAGTTCTGAGGGTACGATTGAACTTGCTCAAAAAGCTAGAGGCCATCAAAAAGCAATGAAAAAACTTTGGGCAGAAATAAAAAGCAAGGGATTTAATGGAGGGAAAATATTTATTAACCATGTCCTAAACCCGGAAGCGAGCCAAGAACTTCAGTCAATGATTCTTGCAGAATTTCCACATGCAGAAATTAATATTTTACCTTCTTCTGGCTTATGCACTTTCTATGCTCAAAGAAATGGTCTAATTGTTGGCTACCAAACCAAATAATTCAAACAAAGAAGGCTGCCTTAAACATCCCTTAAGGCAACCTTCTTTGTTTACTATATATTTTTATTAATAAAGTGAAGGATTTGACTCACTATCTTTCTCACTTGATCATCATGTCCTAAAAGAATCTCGTGCTCACTTGAAGGTACAAGGAAGTTTAATGAATTTGGAAGACAATTATAAAAATGGAAGATACCCTCTTTTTTTACAATCTTATCACTAGCTGCTCGGAAGATGAGACTTGGAAAAGTCATTTTCTTGATTTCTTTTTCTTGATGGATAGTTTGCAAAGCATCTAAAGATGCCTTCAACCAGTTAATAGAGCCTGACTTGGTAGGATAAAGATGAAGTTTTTTATTGAGTTCAAAAAAGAAGCGCCCTCTTACTTCAGAATTGGACAGCTGATTGGGTGTTCTGAAAACTAAATGGTCATCTATTCCTCCATTTGAATCTTCAGGTAAATAATTCTTACCCCGGCCGACTTTTTGCATCAAGCTAGCGCTCATATGCGCCAATTCCATTGGCATTCCCTTAGTATCAATCGCAAGCATTGGGGAGGATAAAATAAGACCATCTACTAAATCTGGCCATAATTGAGCAAAGCGAGAACTGACAGCCCCACCCATTGAGTGTCCAAATATAAAGAGAGGCTGTTCTTCTCCACCCAGTTCTTTAACCCTTTTTACTAGGCATTTTAAATCATTGATATAAACGTTAAAATCTATAATATCAATTTGGGTTTGGTTAGGTGATAATTTAGATTCCCCATGTCCTCGTGCATCATAAGTCAGTACTTGAATTCCTGATTGTAATAAATAATATACTAATTCTCGATATTTTTCTTTAAATTCATTAAAACCATGGACAATAAGGCAAGTTGCTTTGGCTGTTTCTAAAGCATAGAAGTCATAAGCTAAGTGATAAGCCCCTTGGTTAATTGATCCCTCTTGTCTTAAATTATCGATAAATGGGCTGAGTTTTTCATCCCAATTCTTCTCATATTCTTCTTCTTGCAACCAATCCATGGAATTTTCAATTTCAGCTAATTCAAGCAATCTTTCAGCATGACTAATCTTAGGAAGTGGATGCTTAAAATTTTGATGTAATTGAGAAGCTAGAGAAATACTTGCTAATGCAAGAGACCATCTAAGGTAATTGTTACTTTTCATATTATCCTCCCTATTTAAAGTTTCTGTGTGTCAAAGTTTAATACCACAACAATCCGCACATAGGACGAATCATCTAGACGAAAATCACTGGCTGAAGCTTTAGCAGATATAAATACCGACCGCATGTCAGAAAAATCTTCATTTTGTTCGAAAAAAGCTTTGGCTAAATATTGAGCGAATACTGCTTCATCTTTAGACCAAGTATCTAAATGAATATCATCAGACGAAATAAAAACCTCATATAAGTTTTCGCCAATCCGATATTGATTATTTTCAATCTCGTAAAAACGCTCGCGGAAATTTAGTCCCTCTTTAGTTTTAGAATCTAAATATACATAATTGTCTAACTCATCGAGTCTAAGTAGATTCCCATTTGACAAATATGGTGCTAGATAGACTGTTTGTTGTGGGAAATAAACTCTGTTAATTGCTTCTATAAATGACCTGTTTAGCTGACTTATATCTAACTGATTATTAAAAGAGTCTGCCATTTGCTGGCCTTTGATAAATCGAGGATGTGCTAATACTGCTTGTGGATACTGGATGGGTTTTTTATTCCCTGGGTACGACTGAATCTGATTAATTATATCGGGAGAGTCTTCATCTGGAACTTTTTCAATTCCAATCAGTTCCTTAGATATTTTACTGAGTCTTTGATAAGTGGATAAACCTTCTTGAGACAAAGCTTGATCGATCATTTCTTCATGAAAGTGATAGATGGTGCTTAGTCCAAGTATTATAAATAAGAGTTTAAAATAAAAAGATAGCGGAAAATATTTTTTCAATCGATTCGCCTAGCTTTCTTTTTCAAAATTTGGTTTACGAATTAATAAAGGATCAACTATATGGTAACCTTGCTCACGATAACCGTCTACCATCCTCGAGATAGCAACATTAGTCCATGGACGATCATGCATAAGAATGTTTGCTCCTGCCCTTAAATAATCATTATTTAAAGACACTTCTAATAAAGCTTCACTTTCTAAATACTCATCCATCCAATCATATCCAAAATTCCAAGTCATTAATTGCATTTCTAGTTCTTGGCATATCTGATAGGTATCCATGTTAAACAAACCAAAAGGCGGGCGGAACCATCTTGGTTTTTCTCCTGTAATTTCTTCAACCAAATCACTTGTTTGTTTAATTTCTTGATACTGCTGGTCGTAGGTCATTTCTTTTAAGTTAGGATGATGCTGAGTATGATTACCGATTTCGAATCCCATATCATAAATTTGCTTGGTAATCTTTCTCCCCTTTTCCTCTGTTAAGAACATACCATTCACTAAGAAAATAGCATTTACATCCTTAGCTTTTAATTGTTGGGCAATTTCAAGTGCATAGGAATTCGGTCTTTGAGGCGCATCATCAAAGGTAAATAAAAGAACTTTATGATCACTACTATCGTATAAAGGAAATATTTCCGAAGAAATATCAGGGTTTTCTTGCATATAGTAGGCATAGCCATCCTCATCGACTTCCGCATAGTTAGAATAATCTGTCCAAGCTTGACGAGTACCATCCTTTTTTAAAGAACTTTCTTTAGTGGAATCTTCATCGTAAGTACTCTCTAGTATTTCTAATTCATCAAGCTGTACTTGTTTTGATTCTGTTTCTTCGTTTAAAGGCGCCTTTTGACAAGCGGATAAACAAAATAATAAAAGAATTAAAGCCGAGAATTTCATCAATAATTTGTCCTTTCTAAATCCGATTTGCCTTTTTAGTTTATCATAGAAAGAATTAAAGTTAAAAGCAAGACTATCCTAATACAAGCTACATTTAACAAAAAAGTCCCTAACTCACTAAAAGAGTTAGGGGATCAAGCAGGCTATTCATAGCGAGTTAACTTTTGTAATAAGCGTTTCATTTCGAGCACTTCATCTGTAGTGAATTCTTCAAAAACTTCTAACAAATGTTTACGGTGCTCAGGATAAATCTCATCCATCAACTTAGTACCTTCTGCTGTAATTTCAGCAAAAGTTACACGACGGTCATTTAAATCTGGCTTTCGTTCCACATAACCCTTATTACACAACTTATCAATCACGTAAGTGGTTGAAGAGGAAGCAATTAAAATTCGATTCCCAATTTGTTGAATTGGTTGAGGGCCACGATTATATAATAATTCTAATACAGCAAACTCCGTCACATTCATATCTGAATGATTCGCATCTTTTTTCACCAATTTCTCAAAGTAGGCATGTGCTCTCATCATACCAATATATGTTTTTAAAACTTCTGTATCTCGATCTAACATCTACTCTCACCTTCTTATCTTAAAATTTTTAATCTCGAAAGCGAAATAATTATATCTTATCTATTAAAATTAGTCAATCCATTCCAATAAAAATCTAAAAAATTGTTAAACGTAAATGATAATGTCTCAAGAGAACACAAATCAAAATGTCCCTCT
>NZ_JBNUPN010000037.1:0-11004 GCF_050409405.1 Facklamia sp. P13069
ATAGTGGGACATTTTGATTTGTGTTCTCTTGAGACATTATCATTTACGTTTAACATTAATTTTGATATTTTAAAATAAGTGTTGACAAGTCATCCAATAAGGAACATACTGTGTCTTGTAGTAAAGAAATAAGTTAATTAAGTCATTTTCATTCAACCATGTAAAATCTTCTTTTAAATTATTTAGTTATTGCAATACAAAGTGCTTAAGACGCACACAGGAGGATTTACATTATGAACACAGGTACAGTAAAATGGTTTAATGCAGACAAAGGTTTTGGATTTATCGAAGGTCAGGATGGAAATGACGTATTCGCACATTTCTCTAACATCCAAGGTGACGGCTTTAAATCCTTAGACGAAGGTCAAACAGTAACATATGACATAGAAGCTGGCCCACGTGGCAACCAAGCTACTAATATTGTTAAACTATAATTAACCTTATCAAAGGCATCCTTTAGTGGATGTCCCAGATTGAAGACAAACCCTGCTTGAGTTAATCTCAAATAAGGGTTTGTCTTTGTTTGGCTCTATGTCAAATAGGGTTGATGGAAGAAAAATTCTTCCTTCAACCCTATTTATTATAGAACCATTATTATACATAAAAAAGCCCTCTAAACCACTAAGAAATAGTGATTTAGAGGGCTTTGTCTACAGTCTGATTCCTTCTGTTTACCCAGAAGGAATTTTTTGCTAGAACTTAAATTAATTCTAAAGCTCTCTCAACATAGTTGGTTATAATGCGATCCACACCTGCATCAATCATCATCTGGATATGATCAGCTTCATTGACTGTGTAAGTGTTAATTTCGACTCCCTGACGATGACATTCTTCAATATCTTCTAAGTCTAAAGTCACAAAAGCAGGATGATAATGACCGACACCATGTTCCTTACAATATTTACCAGGGTTTAATTGACCCGACGCCGTTAAAAAGCCGTATTCAATTTTACTATCCCCTGCTAGGCGCATAAAATCACGCACACTGTGGTGATTAAAAGATGAAATCAAAACACGATCTTCTAATTTAAATTCCCTGATTAATTCTAAAACTTTAGCATTAAGACCCTCATAGCGAAAAATGTTAGTTTTCAACTCGATATTAACTTTAATATCTAGAGGCTGCATCCATTCAAAAAATTCGCGCAAAGTCGGAATTTGAATGTCTCTTGCGGACTTAACTTGTGTTTCTTTGAAGTTAGCATAATAGTTATACTGACGTAATTCAATTAAGGTCATATCTTTTACATAGCCACTACCTGTTGAAGTGCGATCAATCGCTTCATCATGAATGATGACTACCTCTTGGTCTTTGGTTAAATGGACATCTAACTCAATGCCTTCAATCGGAAATTTTGTCGCTTCTTTGAAAGCTAACATGGTGTTTTCAGGATATATTCCAGA
Organism: Facklamia sp. P13069; assembly: GCF_050409405.1. NCBI lineage: Bacteria > Bacillati > Bacillota > Bacilli > Lactobacillales > Aerococcaceae > Facklamia > Facklamia sp. P13069. The sequence continues at coordinate 1,405 of NZ_JBNUPN010000037.1, forward strand.
ATAACCGCGATGTGCAATAATTTTTACCATTATTTATCAAAATCCTCTCCCACTATTCGATTGAGTATCGACGCTTCTGTTTTCTGATCAAACAACATGATTTTATTCAAGTCCAACTGAACTTGAACTTCTTCGCCAATTTTAACAGGACGTGCCGGTGAAAAACGAGCCACCAACTCCCGACTAGAAGTAGGATGATCAAAATAAACAAAAGTGTCAGAGCCTACTTGCTCAACATTTTTAGCGATAACATTCAAACCTGAGGTGTTTAAACCCTCGGCCTTATGGTGCATGTCCTCCGGGCGAATGCCAATATAAACTTCCTGGTCTTCTACTTCAACAAGCAACTGATCTTTAACTTCTTCAGCGAGCTCAAACGATTGATCAGCAATTTTAAGGTTTACTTTCCCATCTTTAATGACTAATCTACCATTGAACATATTAATCATGGGTGACCCAATAAATTCAGCAACAAACTTATTACATGGATTATAATACAAATTGGCCGGTGTGTCATATTGTTCGATACTTCCAGCATTCATCACAGCTATTCGCGTTCCCATTGTCATGGCTTCTGTTTGGTCATGGGTAACATAAACAAAGGTCGTTCCTAATTCACGATGCAACTGGGTAATTTCAGACCGCATCGATACCCGTAATTTAGCGTCTAAGTTGGATAGAGGCTCATCTAATAGAAAAACCTTAGGATTTCGCACCATAGCTCGACCTAAAGCCACTCTTTGACGTTGTCCCCCTGATAAAGCGCCTGGTTTCTTGTCAAGTAGTTCCGTTAACTGAAGCGCTTTAGCAACTTGCTCTACGCGTAATTGACGATCCTTTTTACTGATTCCATTCATCTTCATTGAAAATCCCATATTATCACGAACATTCATATGTGGATAAAGCGCGTAAGATTGGAAAACCATGGCAATGTCACGATCTTTTGGCTGTAAGTTATTAACCCTTAAATCACCAATCCAGAGTTCTCCTTCTGAAATACTCTCTAAACCAGCAATCATACGTAAAGTTGTTGACTTGCCACAGCCAGAAGGACCTACTAATACGATGAACTCTTTATCTTCAATTTCCAAATCAATATTTTTGACTGCTTTAAAGCCATCATCATAGATTTTAGCAACTTTTCTTAAACTTAATTTCGCCATAAATATTCTCTCCTTATCCTTTCACTGCTCCGGCCGTAAGTCCCTTTACCATATTCCTTGATCCAACAATAAAAATAAGCAGACTTGGAACCATACAGATCATAACCCCTGCAACCATTAAAACCAGTGACTGTGAATCCACCGAATTCAGCATGCTAATACCTATCTGAACGGTACGATTCTGATCATTATTTGTCACTAGTAAAGGCCACATATACATATTCCATCCCGATAAGAATGATTGAACAGACATAGCTCCTAAGGTTGGTTTAATCAAAGGCATCAAAATGGTTAAAACAAATCTGAAATCTGTACAACCATCTACCTTAGCAGCTTCATACACTTCATAAGGAAAGCTCTGCAAGGCTTGAACGCATAAGAAGATATTAAAGGCTGAAATAATAAAGGGTATGATTAACACGTAGAGGGAATCATTCCAACCCCAAGATGAAATCATTAAGAATTGCGAAATAATAACGGCTTCGCCTGGAATCATCATTGTCGATAGGATCAATGCATATAACAGCCCTTTACCTTTGAAGTTCAAAAAGCGAAAGGCGAAAGCAGCTAAGACAGAAGTTATTAACTGACTAAGAGTGATGGCTACTGCAACAATCATTGAATTTCTTATATAAATTCCTATCGGTGCTATTTTAAAAACATCAAGAAAGTTAGTTAATGTAGGATTTTTAGGAAACCAAACACTTTCTGGATCGTATAACTCTCCAGAAGGTTTAACGGACATCATTAGCCCGTACAATAAAGGCGAAAGAACAATCAGTAACATAACTATATTTAAAAGCAATCGTACAATACTCCATACAGTGATTGATTCGCGTCTTTTTTTAATTTTATTGTCCTTATTTTCTTTAATAAGTTCTGCCATTATGCACTCTCCTTTCCACGGATTTTAAACATGATAATGGTCAAGATCATAACGATTAAAAATAAAACAACTGACTCGGCTGAAGCATAGCCATAGCGATAATTCATAAAGGCATTTCGATAAATATCATAAACAATCACATTCGTTGCTTGACCTGGCCCACCCTTGGTTAAAATATTTATCTGTCCAAACCCTTGGAAAGCGTTAATAACGTTGGTTACAACCACGAAAAAAAGGGTTGGCTTCAATGATGGAATGGTTATATAAATAAATTTCTTAATCCCGTTTGCCCCATCAATCGAAGCTGATTCATAAAGAGAATCGTCAATGCTGGCTAAGCCAGATGAGAAATACAAAAAATTCATCCCTGAATTCAACCAGCCGGTCAAAATACCCACAACTAATAAGGCACTGCTTGGTTGAGAGAGATAATTAATATAAGTTCCCAAAATCCGGTTCACAATCCCAACCGTTGGATTTAACATCACTTGAAAAATCATGGCCATTCCAGCAGACGCAATTGCCATTGGCATAGCGTATGAAGTTGAAAAAATTTTAATTCCTGGGAATGTTTTTTGACATAAAAGTGCTGTAATAAAGCCTAATACAACGCCCACAAAAACAACTATAACAACAAATTTAAAAGATACTAAAACACTGTTCCAAAAGCTTTCACTTGCAAAAAGTTCTGTATAATTCCCCAAACCAAGATATTCTGCATTTTGTCCTAAATTATTGGTCAAAAATAAACTCCGATAAATGGTCTGAAAAAATGGCCAGAACATAAATATAGATAAGATTGTCATCGCTGGGAGTAAATAGCCATATCCTTTTACTTTTTCCCAAGTACTTCTCTTTGGCTCGATGATTACAATTTCTTCCATCTTTCCACCTCTTCCCATCAAAAACCTTCCACATAAAAAATCGAGAGAACACCAATAATGAAGCTCCCTCGATTATCTATACATTTAATTCATTAAATTATTGGTTGGCTTGATTGTAGTTTTCAATCGCTTTATTGATTTGATCTGCCATAGCTTGTGCAGCTGATTTAGGATCTGTTTCACCATTAATAACTTTTTCAAGTTCATTTTCAAAAACTTGACGCGCTTCTTGAGCAACACCTGCTAAAGCCCCTTGATCATCTGCGGTCGAATCATGCAGCTGATCAATCGCTGTTTGGAATTGCGGGAATGCTTCTAAATTGTCTTTAAAGTTTTGCTCCTCGTGGGCCGCTAGGTTAACTGGGAAATATCCTGTATCAACATTCCATTGTGCTTGTGAGGCAGGAGATACTAAGAATTGAATAAAGTCCCAAGCTGCATCTTTTTTAGCCTCATCATCTGATTCAATCATCCAAAGAGAAGCGCCTCCAATGGATACGCCACCCTTATCTTCTGAGTCGATACCAGGATAATAAGCCGTACCAATTTCAAAACGCCCATCTACTTCAGTTAACAATTGACGTAAACTTGCAGTGGAACCAAAAGTAATAGCTGATTGCCCTGCAATAAATTCTGGATGTCCACCCTCACGACCTACGTTAGGCATAACACCCGCATCCACACCTTTTTTCCACATGGTTAAAATCTTTTCCATACCTCCATTTTCAATAAAGGCCACTGATTCAGGTGCTCCATCGCGTCCGTTAGCATGGTCAAAGATTTCTTTTTCCATTTTGTTAAACCATTGATCAATCCACCAACCATAGATTCCGATAGATGCTGGCATAGCGGCACCAGCTTCTTGTAATTTGGGTCCAATTTCAATTAAGTCTTCTAAGGTTGTTGGAACTTCTACGCCAGCTTTATCAAAAATATCTTTATTATAGTACATTAAAGGGGTCGAATTATTAAAAGGCATCGAGTGTAATCGATCCTCAATAGTGAAATAAGCCAATAAATTAGGCTCCAATAAATCTAAATCAAAATCTGTCTTATCTACATAATCTTGAATTGGAACCGTTAAACCTGAATCAATCATAAAGGTTGTTCCAACTTCAAATACTTGAACCACATCTGCACCCACTTCTGATCCTGAAGCAGAAGAACGTAATTTGGTTAATGTTTCGTCATAAGACCCTTGATACTGTGCATCAACTTCCACCGCATCTTGAGATTCATTATATTGATCTACTAGTTTTTGTAAAGCTTCTCCAACAGAGCCACCCATTCCATGCCAGAATGATAATTTAACTGGCTCTGCAGCTTGAACAGTTTGACTTAAAGGTAATACACTCGCTACTGACATTGAAGCTGATAGTAATCCCACCATCAATTTCTTAATTACTTTTTTCATGGTGCTTCCTCCTTTGTTATCGATCCTTTTAAAGTGACCGTTGACAAAAATATAGCATGCTAGTATTAACTTTAAGTAAATTCATTGTAAATATTTTGTAAATTTACATGCAATTTTTTCAGAAAATAAAAAAACACCTTTATAAGGTGGAAAATTACATTAAATCAAAAACGATTTTCAAGGCGCCTATAATACTAAATATACTAAAGGTAATTTTCCCCCATGCACCCATGTAGGTATGTCGCTTAGTTTCTTATGCAAAATACCCCTACAAACATTCGATATATCTTTATATTGATTAGCAAATTAATAAGTATTAATTTATGTATACTTAATATCTTCAACCTTTGCAACAAGTTTAAACTATATAATAATCTGTTTTTTTAATCAACATTAACTATATTATTAGCTTGTCTCTTAAAAGTAAAAAAACACTCACCATGGTATGTAATCTCAATTATATAATCTTCTAGGAGTACTCTCTTTTAGATATAGATCCCCTCAGAAGCTTATAAAATAGACGATCAAGACAAAAAGTCGCATGAGTCACTTTCACACATTTACAACAATGTGACAGCGCTTAGATTATGTGTTGTTATGATAGCTTTTGATGACCTCATAAAAATATTCAAGAATATAAGAAGTTATCTTTTTGCTACCCTTTAAGTCTAAAAAATACTGTAAAAGCCTATCTAACAAGGATTTTAAACAAAATAAAATAGGCACATGACTTCATCACTTATAGCTGCTACCTTCCGGTCCTGACTCGGTTCGTGAATCCATCATTGCCTTTTTATAGTATAGCATGAATGGCTCCTTTTGTAAAATTCATGTTTTAGAGCTAAGGTTCATCTCTTGCCTGTGTATAAAGTTGTGCATAAGTCGTCTTTTGCACAACTTTTCTGTGGATATCCTCCTATTTCGCCTTGTCTTTCTTCTTTGCTTTTTTCTTCTGTCGCAGTTGTCTAAAGAAATTAGACATCATCTGGCTACATTCTTCTTTTAAAACCCCCTCAATAACTTCCACTTGATGATTAAAGCGTTCCTCTTGTAATAAATTCATTAAGCTGCCACTGCAACCCCCTTTAGGATCTCTGGTAGCAAAAATTACTTGTTCAAGTCTCGCTAACACAGATGCTCCAGCACACATTGGACAAGGTTCTAAAGTTACATACAACTTAGCCCCTTGAAGCCGCCATGCTTGTAGCCTTTCATTAGCTTGATTTATCGCTAATATTTCAGCGTGACCTGTAGCTTGGTGCTGACTTTCTCTAACATTAAAGCCTCTTCCAATTATTTCATCATTGTATACAACGACAGCTCCAATCGGCACCTCACCAATTGCTTCAGCTTTTTTTGCTTCCTTAATTGCTTCAAGCATCCATTTTTTATGCTGGACCTGTTGATTTGAATCCAACTCTTTAAATAATAAATTCTCCATTCACTGACTCCTATTTAAATAAAAGTATTTCAAATTAAAAAGCAACCTCCATCTATAGGTTGCTTTTGACTATATATCTGTAATTATTAAAACAGATTATGCATTTTTTCACCAGCATCATCAGCTAGTTCTTTAGCACGGTTAATAATCTGAATAAAACCTTCACTCATTTGAGACTGAGTGGCCTTAGTCTTATTAGCAATACCTACTAAAGTATTTACTTCTTCATCAGAAAGGTCATTTACGATATTCACTAAATGATCGGAGCCTTTTAATTGATGCTTAACATAAGCTTTGACTTTCTCACGGTTAATCATGCCTCTTACACGTTCATTAGCATCATCATCTAAATATGCATAAAGAATAACGCCTGTAACGGCTGCAACAATTGCTGTACCAGCGATGATATTGGTCAATCTGTTCTTTTTATTTAACATAATATATTCCACCTCTTTATTAATTTCTTTTTACTTCATATAAACCTTATCACTAAACGTACAAAATAGATAGTAAAATGCTTTCAGCTTTTGATAGACTATCAATTATTATAATCAAAAAATAGTAGCTGAATAAGCTAGGCTTACTCGGCTACTATTCTAGATAAGATCATCGATTTTTCCAGCTATTTTGATCGGTTGTTAATCCGAATGGATCCTGAGCGACCACCAATTGTTATTTTATCTCCTAAAGCAATATCTCCATTCAAGAGCATCTCACTTAATTCATCTTCAATTTGTTTTTGAATAGCTCGGCGGATTGGACGCGCTCCATATTCTGGATCAAATCCTGCTTCCGCTATAATATCGATTGCTGTATCAGTTATACGCGCATTAATTTCTAATTCATCTAATCGTTTAACAATCTCATTGGTTTGAAGTTTAACAATTTCTTTAATATGTTCTTTATCCAATGAGTGAAAGACAATCGTTTCGTCGATACGGTTTAAAAATTCTGGACGGAAAGCACGTTTTAACTCTTCTAAGATACGCTTTTCCATCGCTTTAAAGTCATCAGCAAAGCTAACCGCGCTGAAGCCAACTGACTTCTCGTCGCGAAGAGCAGTAGCACCGATATTAGATGTCATGATAATAATTGTATTTCTAAAGTCGACCCGACGACCCTTACCATCTGTTAAATGACCGTCATCAAAAACCTGTAATAAGATATTAAAGACATCTGGATGCGCCTTCTCAATTTCATCTAGTAGAATCACTGAATATGGTTTTTGGCGAACTTTTTCAGTTAATTGTCCAGACTCGTCATAACCGACATATCCTGGAGGAGAACCGACTAAACGAGAAACGGCGTGTTTTTCCATATACTCAGACATATCAACACGAATCATATTATCTTGTGAACCAAACATGGAGTTAGCTAAGGTTTTGGCTAATTCTGTTTTTCCAACACCCGTCGGTCCTAAGAATAAGAAGGAGCCAATTGGTCTTTGTGGACTCTTCAAGCCTGAACGAGCACGCCGAATAGCACGCGCTACTGAAGAAACGGCTGAATCTTGTCCTATTACGCGTTCATGCAACTCAGCTTCTAAATGAACTAAACGTTTAGCTTCCGCTACATCCATTTGATAGATTGGCACACCTGTTGCCAGTGCTGTTACTTCAGCTACATGTTCAGCGGTTACTTTTGGATAACTTAATTCTTTTTGTTCATTTTTTTTCTTGGCTTTTTTGTTAGCCTTCTCAATAACTTTTTCTAAATCTTGCTCTTCTTTTCGAATATCGGCAGCTAATTCAAAATTGCGGTCGAGAATGGCTTGTTCTTTACGATTCGCTAGGTTTTTTTGTTGCAATTCTAGCTCTGCTAAATTATCAGTTTGCTTGCCTTCTTCGATTCTTACTTTAGCCGATGCTTCATCGATTAAATCAACCGCCTTATCAGGCAACTTACGCTCATTCATATAGCGTGAGGACAATTTGACTGCCGCTTCAATCGCTTCGTCACTTATCTCCACATGATGATGCTGTTCATATTTAGACCTTAGTCCAGTTATAATTTGAATAGACTCAGCTTGAGAAGGCTCTTCAATCACAATTTTAGAAAAACGACGTTCTAAGGCAGAGTCTTTTTCAATATGCTTTTGATATTCATCGAAGGTTGTAGCTCCCACTGTTTGAATTTCTCCCCTTGCTAAAGCCGGTTTAAGAATGTTGGCAGCATCAATTGCTCCTTCGGCTCCTCCAGCTCCAATAAGTGTGTGGAGTTCATCTATAAAGAGAATTACTTTACCATCTTGAGATATTTCTTCGATTATCTTCTTCATTCGTTCTTCAAATTCGCCTCGATATTTAGTTCCTGCAACTAAAGCAGCTGTATCTAACATCATTAGACGTTTCTCAGCAATTTCACTTGGTACTTTCCCTGTCACCATTGCTTGAGCCAGCCCTTCAGCAATCGCTGTTTTTCCAACGCCCGGTTCTCCTACAAGAACAGGGTTGTTTTTCGTTCTGCGAGAAATAATTTGAATCATACGACGAATTTCTTTTTCGCGACCGATAACCGGATCTAATTTACCTTCGCGTGCCAATTGTGTTAGATCTCTTGAAACTCCATCCAAAGTAGCAGTATTAGATTGAGTATTCGTGTTTTGTTGACGTCGCCCTCTTTTACTTTGACTATCTGAACGCTTCTGCTGATTAATTCCAATTTCCTCGAATATTCCTTTACGTAATTCTGCCAGATTAATTCCTATATTTTTCAATAATACCGTAGCGAGTATTTCTTCTTTCAGTAAGCCTAAAAGTAAATGCTCTGTCCCTACTTTTGGAGCGCCAAGACGTTTAGCATCACTAGAGGCATTCATTATTACTTTTTTGGCGCGTGGGGAATAAGGAATGACCACTTCACCACGTCTACCTGCTTTTAAGCTTTTTCCATGAATCATTTCTAATTCATCTACAAGCACAGCATATTCTGCCCCATAATCTCTTAAGACTTTACCGGCAATTCCATTTTCTTCACGAGCTAATCCTAACAAAATATGTTCCGTACCAACTGCTTGATGGTGGAAAACATAGGCATGCTCGGCTGCAAACATCATGGCCTGGCGTGCACTTTCTGTAAATAATTCTTCAAACATTTATTTCACCTCTATTTAATAATCCTCGACTGAGAGCTAACTAGTTAATTCATAGCGTAATTGATGGAGAAAAGTTTTTAACAACATGGCTCGAGCCACTTGATCTTGATTTGAAATCGCATGAAGGACAGATTTTTCAATCACTGATAAAATAAGTCTTCCTTCCCTTTGTGTGATTATTTCTCTTTCAATCAACGTTTCAATAATATTCACACCATTTCGATATGAAATTTGATTGCCAATTAATTCTAACATTGAAGCAACTTCATCTGCATCCGAGGTCAATTGAGTTTTTAAAATACGGATATAACCGCCGCCCCCTCGTTTACTTTCAACCAGATAACCATGCTCTTGAGTAAATCGTGTATTAATAACATAGTTGATCTGTGAAGGGACACAGTCAAATTGATCAGCAATATCGCTGCGCTTTATCTCTACATGTTCTGCGTTTTGCAAGAAGGATTTAAGATAAGCTTCAATTATATCGGACATATTTTTTCTGGACAAATTCAACCCTCCTTCAAGCTAATTTTGTTTAACATTGACTTTCTTTGACCATTATACACAATCTTTTTATTTTTGAAAAGCTATTTGTTTGGACTTGTCTCTTAATCACGATTAAGTAGTCATAGGTATAATTTCATTCAATGTTTGTGTTTTTAAGTGTCAACCGTAAATGAAAATGTCCTGAAATTTTAAAAATTTGCGGGATAAAACT
>NZ_JBNUPN010000038.1:0-10022 GCF_050409405.1 Facklamia sp. P13069
AAGTAACCAGTCGGTTACCTCACCTACTCATCAACCCTATTTGACAAAGAGCCTTCAATCAGACAACCCTTATAACATCCCCTTTGATTCTTTTAATCCTGTCTACCAGCATTATTCGAAAAATCTTTACCAATCCTTTATTGCCGATAACTGTAGTAAACTTCATTATCAATTGCAGCGGACTATTGATGCTTTTAGCACTTTCGAGCATGAAATTCACTTAGATCCAGCTCATAGTTTTCTTGATCTATACAAGGATTGCAAAAAATATCTAACGCTTCGTCCAAATTTTCATGAATGCTTGCTCCACCTTAAAGAAAGTTCTGTAGAACTCTTTATACTGACTAAAGGAGCCAATGCTGGTCAAAGGAGTAAAATTGAAGTGCTCGGCTTAAGGCAATACTTTGATGAGGATCAAAATTTCATATCGGAAAACTTGGCTTATTCGAAAGCTGATATTGAAATTTTCAATAAAATTACTAACTCACTTGCTTGCGCAAAAGATGAAATTATTTATAGTGGAGTTGATTGGACCAATGACATCGAAGGATCTTTAAATAGTGGTTGGCAAGCTATTTACTTTAATGTCCATAACAAACCTGGTAGGAATAATCATCCCTATCTTAAAGCAATCCAATTTGAAAAGGACCTTTGTAATTTACTATCCAATCTTTAAAAAAAATCCGAGCAAATTGCTCGGACTTTTTTTACGTCTATTCATATAAAATTATTGTTCAGAAGTTGTTTCTTCATTTTCTTCTGTTGTATCTGAATCTTCATTTTCATCAGATTCTTCTGTAGTTGTTTCTTCATGTCCTTCAGATTCCTCTGTAGTTGTTTCTTCATGTCCTTCAGATTCCTCTGTAGTTGTTTCTTCGTTAGAAGGAGCATCTTGACCACCATTGTTTGACTCTTGGGGACTAGTTACTGCATTCCCTTCACTATCTACCGCTTCTTCAACTTCACTGCCTTCAACTTTTAGAACTTCTAAAGTTGTAGCATCTAAAGTAATGGTCATCATTTTTCCTTCGGTTGGTTCTTCAGTGTTTTCATAAACAAATACGGCCACTTCAGTGACATCTGTTTCTTCATTAACTGAATAAACAAATTCTAATGCTTCACCCATGCCAGCTTCTTCTTCAGCGGCTTCTTTAATTTCGTCAAAACCAGCAAGATCTTCAAAATCAATAGTAGCTAAAGGCTCATCAGACATTTCCTCTTCAGTATCAGATTCGCTTTCTTCATTGTCTGACATCATATCATCCATTGCATCTTCTGCATCTGACATCATATCATCCATTGCATCTTCTGCATCTGACATCATGTCATCCATAGTATCTTCAGCTTCAGACATCCTATCTTCAACTTCGTTTTCGTCTTCAGGGATTTCTTCTTTCGTACGAGCATCATAAGAAACAGTTACATCTTCCATTGCTTCTTCATCTGTACCTTCAATCGTAATTTCAAATGGATCTACCTCATCCATTTCGTCTTCAGTCATTTCTTCATCTGACATTTCATCTTGGGTCATTTCTTCTTCAGATTCGTCATCAGCCATTCCCATTTCTGACTCGACTTTGACAGATAGATCATCTTCTTCATCTTCTTCTAAAGGTTGGATGATAATACGATTAATTCCAACTTCTGGATAATCTTCTTGATACTTTTTAACGATTTCTTCCAAAGCTTTCTGCATTGGACTTACTTCTTCTTCATCTTCTTCAACTGTTGTTTCTTCCATAGAATCTTCAATCATTGAGTCCACAGTTGTTTCACTATCTTCTTGAGCAAAGATAGATACAGTTGGAGCTATAGCTCCTAAGGTGATAGCGCTCATTGAAATTAAAACTAATTTTTTAAAAGATTTTTTCATTATAAAATCGCTCCTTTGTTCTTCTAGTATGTCTTCATCATACATCCTATATTCTATTTATGCTAGTAATTTGCTTAGAAATAATGATGATTTTTTTAAGAATATTATTCCCATCCCTATTGTAGATGCTTTTATATCAGTGTTTGTCGGAGTTTACTTTTTAATCCACAAACGAACACTCTTCTAATTTTGTTCACAATTTATTCATAATTATTATTTATGAATGAAAAATAGCGTTGGCAAACAAGCCAACGCTATTAAGTCAAAAATTATTGTTTAGCTTTTAATTTCTCAAGCATATCCACTGTCATCTTATCTAAATCATACTCTGCTTTAAAGTTCCATTCTTCTTTAGCAGCTGAAATATCCATTTCATCTGGCCAAGATTTCGCAATGCGCTCTAAAGTTGGATTCACATCGTAAGTCATTTCGAAGTCTGGCATGACTTTACGGATTGATGCCGCAATTTCTTCAGGCTCGAATGACATACCTGAAATATTGAAAGCATTGCGATGAACCAATTTATCAGCATCAGCTTCCATTAAATCAATGATTGCTTGAATAGCATCTGGCATGTACATCATGTCCATTTTTACACCTTGAGGAATATTGCAGACATATTTACCATACTTAATCGCATCATAATAGATTTGCACTGCGTAGTCAGTTGTTCCACCTCCTGGAGGTGTTACGTAAGATATTAAACCAGGGAAACGTACGCCACGAGTATCCACACCAAAGCGAGTATAGTAATAATCACACAGTAACTCACCTGCTACCTTAGTAATTCCATACATTGTTGTTGGGCGTTGAATAGTATCTTGAGGAGTACCAACTTTTGGTGTGTCTGGACCAAACGCACCAATAGATGAAGGTGTAAAAAATTGAAGCTCTAATGAACGAGCAACTTCTAATCCATTTACTAAACCTTGCATGTTAATATCCCATGCTAATAAATGCTTTTCTTCTGCAACAGCTGATAATAAAGCAGCCATATGAATTAATGTGTCTACTTCGTGATTTTTAGCAATAGCCATAAATGCGTCCATATCCATTACATCTAAAATAGCGAAGTTAGGATGATTACAGACTTCATTTCCCTCTACTACACGGATATCTGTAGGTACGACATTTTCTTCACCATACATATCATTTAACTTAACAACTAATTCCGAACCGATTTGGCCTAATGCACCAGTAATTAAGATTTTTTTCATGATTCCCTCCTAGATTACGCCTAATTCTTTACCAACTTTTTCGTAGATGGTAATTGCTTGGTCTAACATCTCTTTAGTATGTGCAGCTGTTGGCATATTTCTCACACGACCAGTTCCGAGTGGTACTGTAGGAAAGACAATTGATTTAGCATAGACTCCTTCTTCTCTTAACCGTTTAGAGAAGGCTTGAGCTAATTTTTCTTCACCTAAAATAACTGGTGTAATTGGTGTTTCCGAGTTGCCAATATCAAAGCCTAATGCTTTTAATTCAGCTTTAAGATAGTTACCATTCTCCCATAGGCGATCGTGTAATTCTGATGATTCCATTAAGATATTAATCGATTCAGTAGCAGCTGCAGCATCCCCCGGTGTTAATGAAGTTGAGAATAGGAATGGACGTCCAGCTACTTTTAACCAGTCGATTAATTCTTGTGAACCCGCAACATATCCACCTACTACACCAAGAGCTTTTGAAAGGGTTCCAATTTGTAAGTCAATCTTATCCGATAGACCGAAATGCTTAACTGTACCCGCACCTTTACCCATTACTCCTGAGCCGTGCGCATCATCAACATAAGTAATTAAGTTGAATTCTTCTGCAATTTCAACAATTTCTGGAATATTAGCTACGTCGCCATCCATTGAGAAAACACCGTCTGTAATGTACATTACTTTTTTGTATAAGCCTGATTCTGTTGCCTCTTTAGCTTTTGCACGTAAATCATCCATGTCTTGATGTTTCACTGGAATGATTTTAGCACGTGATAAACGGCAGCCGTCAATGATTGAAGCGTGGTTTAATGCATCTGAAAGAATAGCGTCTTCTTTGTTCATGATGGCAGAAATAGCAGCCATATTACAATTGAAGCCTGATTGAAAAGCTATTGCAGCTTCTGTTTTCTTAAATTCTGCAATTTTCTTTTCTAGAATATTGTGGACATCCATCGTACCATTAATAGTACGAACCGCACCTGCTCCCACTCCATACTTATCAATAGTTTTTTTAGCTACCTCTTTTAAACGTTCGGAAGTTGCTAAACCAAGATAGTTGTTTGATGATAAATTAATGAGCTCTTGTCCGTTAATTTCAATGATTGGGCCGTTTGCAGAAGATAAGGCTTCGATTTCATTATAGAGATTCTTTTCTTTCTTTTCTGCAATTGCTGCTGATAAAAATTCATGTAAGCTTTGTACCACTTATAGTTCCCCCTTAATACTTTTACTATATTATAAAACGCTTCCAGGTTTAAAGCAAATACAATCGCAATTATGATTAAATCCTTATTGATTTCTCATTATTTTCTTATTCTAAAGCTAAATTAAACTAGTTCCGCTTGTTACTAAAATGTCGCGTCGACTGAACAGCCCTTCTCCAACCTTCATATAAATCTTCACTGCGATTTATTGACATTTTCGGTTTAAAAGTTATAGCGGGTTTAACTAAGCTTTGGATTTCTTCAATAGACTGCCAATAGTCTACTGCTAAGCCTGCTAGAAAAGCAGCCCCCAATGCCGTGGACTCAAGATTGGATAAGCGTGTTACTGCCGTATTTAAAATATCTGCTTGAAACTGCATCAAGTAATTATTTTTACAAGCGCCTCCATCGACTTTTAATTCTGGAATGACGACCCCCATTTCATCCTTTATTACATCAATGATGTCGCGCACTTGATAAGCTAAAGATTGCAAGGTCGCTTTAACGAAGTCAGCTTTATCAGTGCCACGAGTTAAGCCAAACACAGCTCCTCTAGCCTGAGAATCCCAATAAGGAGCTCCTAATCCCGTGAAAGCTGGCACCACATATACTTCATCTTCGTTTTTTGAATGTTGGGCGAGTTCCTCAGATTCAGAAGATTCTTCAATCATCCTTAATCCATCTCGTAACCATTGAATAGCTGAACCCGCTACGAATATAGAGCCCTCAATACAGTATACTGGAGATTGGTTAGGAAATTTATAAGCGATAGAAGTAGATAGCGCATGCTTAGACAGCTTTAGCTCATTCCCAATGTTCATCAATATAAAGGCACCTGTTCCATAAGTTGATTTAACTTGCCCTTTATCAAAGGCGAGTTGACCAATCAATGCTGCTTGTTGATCTCCAGCCATACCAGCTAATGGTATTTCGTGACCGTAAAAATGATAGGTGGCTGTTTTTCCGTATATTTCAGAATTTGATACCACTTGGGGTAATAGTTGAGCAGGTATATTGAATATGTCTAAAAGCTCTCGATCCCATTCCAGAGTTTCAATATTAAATAAAAGGGTACGCGAAGCATTAGAATAGTCCGTAATATGGTGTCTGCCACCTGACAATTTCCACATCAACCAAGAATCTATTGTGCCAAAGGCTAAGTCGCCAGCTTCTGCTCTTATTTGAGAAGTTGGAAGATGGTCTAAAATCCAACGAATTTTACTCGCTGAAAAATAAGGGTCAAGCGGTAAGCCTGTCTTTTTCTTAATAATATCTTCATAGCCACTCTTTTTAAGCGCTTGGCATATTTCGCTTGATTGCCGCGATTGCCAGACAATCGCGTGATAGATAGGCTCTCCGCTTTCACGGTCCCAAATGACTGTCGTCTCTCTTTGATTAGTGACTCCAATTGCTACTATCTGCTTAGGTTGAATATTACCATTAATCAAAGCTTGAGAAATGACGGACTGAACGGATTGCCAAATCTCATTAGCATCTTGTTCTACCCAACCAGATTGAGGAAAAAATTGTTGAAATTCTTTTTGAGCACTGGCTATAAATTCACCTTGATGGTTCACTATGACTGCTCTAGTAGATGTCGTTCCTTGATCGATTGCCATTATATATCGGTCGTTTAACAAAATAAAGCCCCTCTCTTTAATCGCTTAATTGAGTGATTGTATTATAGTTCTTGTCAATATACTTCTCAAGTTTCGTTTAATTAAGACTTGTATTCTATTAATTTAAAGGTATAATTAAGACAAGAATCTTAAATAAGGACAATTGTTGTCAGTGGGAGGTATTATCATCAGACTCAACTCAAATGAAAAGCGTGTTTTGGATTTAATTAAGCAAGACCCTTTTCTTACTCAAACTAAACTTGCTGAAATTTTGAGTATTAATCGATCTACTCTAGCTAATATTGTGTCATCACTTACGCAAAAGCGCTACCTGCAAGGTAGAGCCTATATTGTCAATGAACCAGCTGATATTTTTTGTATCGGAGCTATGAATATTGACCGTATCTTTCAGTTAAAAACACCTTTACTCAAATCCACCTCTAATCCTGTTAACTCAACAGTGACTGTTGGAGGAGTTGCACGAAATGTAGCAGAAAACCTCGGAAGGATGGAACTCTCAGTGAGTTTACTATCTTTAGCAGGTATCGATGCTGATTTTGAAGAAATTAAGGCTATTACTCAGCCCTTTGTGAATTTAGACCATGTGAAATCCTTAGAAAATCACAATACGTCCTCCTACACAGCCATTCTCGATGAAACAGGTCAAATGGAAGTAGCCTTTGCTGATATGGAAATCTGTGATCAAATGAATGCTGAATGGATTACTAGTTTCCATTTACAAATTGAAAATTGTCAATTCATTGCTATGGATCTTAATCTCACTCAATCTGCCGTTGAACAAGTGATGAATATAGCGAAAAAACAGCAAATACCTCTGGTGGTTATTCCAGTTTCCGGACCGAAAATGAACCATCTGCCAGAGAATTTAAAAGGAATTACATGGCTAATTGTCAATCAGGATGAATCTGAAGAATACTTTAATCACAAAGTTAAGACGGAAGATGATTTTATATATCTCGCTGAGCTATGGATTGATCGAGGAGTGGAAAATGTCATTATCACTCGTGGTACTAAACCATTGCTATACTCGAATCAAAAGAAAGAGTTTCTATATTTTCAACCTCCTAATAACCCTCGATTAGTTGATGTGACAGGGGCTGGCGATTCTTTTGTAGCGGGATTAATATACGGGCTCAAAAAAGAATATGCTCCAAGTGAAGCCATTCATTATGGTATTACTAACTCTTATTACACTGTACAATCCCCTTCCACAGTTAGAAAAAATCTTAATGCGAAACTGTTTGAAGAAGAACGTCAATTGATTGGAAATTGTCAAATATTTTAAAGAAAGAGGAATATAACTATGAATCAACCATATAATAAAGAAACAGCTAACGCTATGAATCATCCCCTATTATCCATCTCTAAAGAGGTTCAAGCAGCAATCATTCAACAAAAACCGATTGTAGCCTTAGAATCAACTATCGTTTCACACGGAATGCCTTATCCACAAAATGTTAAAATGGCACAAGAAACGGAACAAATTATTCGTGACCACGGAGCTGTTCCAGCAACCATAGCCATCATGAACGGGCAGTTTAAAATTGGCTTAGAAGAAGAAGACTTGGAAATCTTAGCTACAGCAAAAGATGTGGTCAAAGTATCCAGACGAGACTTAGCCGAAGTAATTGCCAATAAGCAATTAGGAGCCACTACCGTGGCTACAACCATGATTGGCGCTCATCTAGCCGGGATTAAAGTGTTTGTAACCGGTGGAATTGGTGGGGTTCATCGTGGATATACTGAACACATGGATGTATCTGCTGACCTTGAAGAGTTAGCCCAAACTCCTGTTACCGTGGTATGTGCGGGAGCTAAAGCTATTTTAGACTTACCAAGAACCTTGGAATACTTAGAAACTAAAGGGGTTCCGGTTACTGGTTATCAAACCGATTACCTGCCAGCCTTTTATTCTTCAACCTCACCTTACCGCTTGACTAGTAGGGCAGATTCTGCAGAAGAAATTGCCCAGCGAATGGTAGCCGCTGATCAACTAGATTTACAAGCTGGTTTATTGATTGCAAACCCAATCCCTAAAGAATACGAAATCCCTAACGATGAAATCAATGCTATCATTGATCAAGCTTTAATTGAAGAAAAAGAAGCTGGCGTTCATGGTAAGGAATCCACCCCCTTCTTATTAGCAAAAATTGTTGAATTGACTGAAGGACGCTCATTAGAAACTAATATCCAATTGGTTTATAATAATGCAAAATTAGGTGCAGAAATTGCGGTTCAATACCAATTGAAAAACTAATGTGTCTTCCAAAAGTATTTTTAGCCTCTAGTTTGGGTTATTCCTGAATTGGAGGCTTTTATATGTGATCATGAGTGATTAACTTAGAAAGCAAACGCTTGCTTTATCGACCTTATAAAGGTATATTATAGTTAAAACAAATGGAGGTATTCTATGAAAAAATTATTAACACTATCGGCAGCTGCCTTAACACTAGGTGCAGCTACATTACCTTTAGCAACTGTTGTTGCTCAAGAACAAATTTCACCAGTAATCATTACTGACGTTGGTGGAGTGGACGATAAATCATTCAACCAATCTGCTTGGGAAGGTTTACAAGCTTACGGTGAAGAAAATGAATTAGAAGAAGGCCCTGGTGGCTACTTCTATCTTGAATCTAAGTCAGATTCAGATTATGTAACAAACATCAATGCAGCTATCCAAGGTGGATCAAACCTTATTTTTGGTATTGGTTATAAGTTACAACCGGCTATTGATGAAGCAGCTGAACAAAACCCAGATGGACATTTTGTTATCGTAGACTCTGTTGTTGAAAAAGACAACGTAGCTTCTATTACCTTTAAAGACAACGAAGCAGCTTTCTTAGCAGGTGTTGCTGCAGCTATGACTACTAAGACAGACCACATCGGTTTTATCGGTGGAGTTGAGTCTGAAGTAATTGACCGTTTCGAAGCTGGTTTTGTAGCTGGTGCTAAAACAGTTAACCCTGATATCGAAATATCAATCGAGTATGCTGGTCACTTTGCAGATGCTCCTAAAGGAAAGCAACTAGCAGCTTCAATCTACTCTAGTGGCGCAGACATCATTTATCATGCTGCTGGTGGAACTGGCCAAGGTGTATTCTCAGAAGCTAAAGACCGTGTATCAAACGATCCTTCTCAAGAATTATACGTAATTGGTGTAGACTTAGACCAAGACGCTGAAGGCTTAATTGAAATTGACGGTGAAGAGCGTCACTTAACATTAACATCTACATTGAAACAAGTTGGTGAATCAGTGAAAGCATTTGCTGAAAAAACACAAGCTGAAGGTTTTGAAGGTGGCGTTCAAACTTTAGGTTTAGCTGATGGTGGTGTAGACCTTACAACTGAATTCTTAACTGACGAAGTTAAGAAAGCTGTTGAAGACTACAAACAACAAATCATCAATGGCGAAATCGTTGTCCCTGAAAAACCAGGTGAAGAGATGACCTCTAATGAAGATGCTGATGCAGAAAAAGCTGAAGACGAAACAGAAGAAGAAACTGCTGAAGAAACTGAAGCAGAATAATAATTTAAAATTAATTACAAAAAAGAGCAAGCTTGATTTATCTCAAGCTTGCTCTTTTTTCTATTTAGAACTACTTAACGTATATAATAGAAAGTCTTTTGATTGGATTAATTATATTCGACTATTACTTCTAGGAACAATTAGGATAATGTTTTTTCAACTATTGACTTATATTTCAAAATTGCGTAAGATATATGTGTATTTCTATATTGGGGGCGTAGCTCAGTTGGGAGAGCGCTACAATGGCATTGTAGAGGTCGTCGGTTCGAGACCGATCGTCTCCATATAAATAAATATATACTATTAAAAATTTTTATAAACCTTAACATTATAGGTTTTTAATAAAAATAATCACTAAATATTGCATAATATTTCGTGCAACATTCGAGCTCCCTAGGCAAATAGAGAGGACTAGCTTATTTGCTAGCCCTCTTTTCTTGTGAAATTTAGGCTCTATAATAAACAGGGTGGATGGAAGAAAAAAACACTTCCTTCCATCCTATTTTTTGCTACACAAAAACACAAAAGTCCGATCTATTAAAAGTGGTAACTAAAATAGAAAGGACTCTG
>NZ_JBNUPN010000039.1:0-8180 GCF_050409405.1 Facklamia sp. P13069
ACCTCAATCAGGGGTTTGTTCTTTAACTAGTCTTTTATTTTCTTCTATTATTCTTCATTCCCAGTGGTTAGCCACTATTTATAGTATCAAAATCGTATCATGAACCACTCGTGCCCTTAGAATAGTTAGTAAAATCAAGGGTTACAAAATCTTGGAACCTATTCCCACTCTTCTCCTAGTAAAATCCTATGTGTCCGGAAGGTCCATTCTACGGAGTTTCAGTCCATTTGTTTTCTTTAAAAACGGAAGATTTAAGTGCGTTTTTAAATTTTTCCTGCCATTCCACTTCCATTTCCAGTTGGAAAATATCAGCACAATCAATATACAGCTGTACTTTTGCTACAAATTTTATTCCACTCTTTTGACTCATCTTAAAACTATTATTTTCATCTTGAATAATCTTTATCACTTTCATGTAAAATATTTGTTGGTGACCAACTTTCAACTAAGTTAACATTTAAGTTTTTTATATGAGAACTTAAATGTAGTGGGTTTAGCGAATAAATGAAAAATAAGACTAGCTGAGTCAATTGAAGTTTATTATCTCTATCTAAAATATTATTTGCAATCCCTGTAATGTTCTTCCCATATAAATCATCATGACTTTCTCCATGAGCTAATAACCTGTACATCAACGCTTGAAAATACACTCTATCTTTCTCAACAGGAATTTTATCTAATATATTTTGATTAATAGAAACTTCTGCAATTCCTGTATCGTATGTAAAACTTGAAAATGCCTCTAAAACCTTTCTCGTTATATTACCTATAGTAGAATCAAGCTCTTTAGTTCCTTCAACTTTGCAAGCATATTCATAAAGATGATTTACATTATTCTTGTATCCTGAGGTTAACTTGCTAATTTCAGAGTGGCGAATCACCTTACCACCTTTTAATTCGTAATTCAAATATTTTCCCATATCCGAATTAACATCCTCAAAAATACGTGTCAAATTATAATAAATTCCTAAATCATGAGTCATAATTAAAACTTTACTGCTCTTATTTCCCTTACCAATCGATCTTATTTGCGAATTAATATATGTATATAAACCAACAGCATTTCCAAAATCTAGACTTGTAATCGGATCGTCTATTATATAAAGAGCCTCATCAATATATTTGTCTTCTATTGATTTATTCTCTCCTACGCATGAAAAAAAGTAGCAAAGGCTTATAATGTTCTTTTCTCCTGTCGATAAACTACTTAAAGTCACTTTTTTGCCTTTTGAGAAAATATCATACCCTCCATCGCCATTACTCTTTAACTGCAATCTATTTCTATCAAAGAAAATATAGCTTAAATCTTCATTTATTTGTTCTAATGCAACATGCGTTTGTTTCAATTGTGAATTTGTCGCATTAATTTTCTCTCTTATCTCTGAAAGTTCCTCATCTAATTTGGTAATCTCATTTTCTTTTTCCTTAATTAGATTCGAAACCTTTTCTTTTACTTCCAAATTAGCCTTATTCTCCATAGCAGTAATTTTAAAATTTAACTCACAAGCTTTAGTAATAATCTTATCTTCTTCTAAAGATAGGTCATTGTGTTTTTTGATTTCTTCAACTAAAGAACTGTAACTCTGATTTAGTTTTTCATAAATATCTAGTATCTTCTCATAAGAATCTTCTAATGGTGTATATAAAAAATCTTTCTTCTTTTCTAGCAGTTTTTTTAAATTATCCTTTTCCCTAGAATAAATATCTAGATTTTCCTTATATTCATCAGCAAGTTTTTTTATACTTTCTTGCTGAAAATTAACTATTTCATTCGATAAACTTGGTTGACTCTTAATATTAATGGAGTCAATTCTCTTAATAAAAGCATCACTTTCATCATTTAAAATCTCAGCTTGCATTTTTTTCAAAGATTCAATTAATTCATTTCTATAATTTGTTTCTATTGTTTGAAAGCATGTCGGACAAGTATCAGTATTAACCAACTTTATCAGTTCAGAAAAATGATTGGCTCCTTTTTCTTCAATTTCTTTAAAAATTTTGGTTTCTCGTTCTGTCCAATGCGGTTCTTGCAAAACAGTTGCAAAAATATTTTCAATTTCGTCATCTATATTCTCATTTAGCGGGTCAAGTGGTTCCGGCGTGGGCAATTTAGGAGTTTTCCTGATTTGAGTTAGTTTCTCAAGACAATTATCAAATTCTGACTTGTTTTTTTCTACTTTTTTAGGTACCTCATCGTCAGGAATTTCTTGTGCCTGTATAGATAACTTATCCAAAAGTTCATCTGTTACTCGCCCATTTATAGAAAGTTTCCTAATTAGCTTTTCTTTTTCAGCCCATCCATTTTTAGCTCGCAGAATCTTTTCTAACTTTTTATAATCCTTTTGATAATCGTCCTGCATTTCTGTCAGAACGTTTTCACATTTTTTCTTATCTTCTTCTTTGCTTTTTAAATCCGACTCTAATGAATCAAGAATATTTCTATATTTTTTCTGATCACCTAGCATTACTATTGCATTTAAATCTTTCTGCTTTCTAAAATCTATTTTATCTAAAATAAATCCTTCACTAAAAGAATAGACTTTAGCATTAGTTACTTCACAGCTAGATACTTGATTATTAGTCATTTCAAATTTAATACTTTGAGGATTGGAATCTTCTGTGATTTCTTCACTCTCTATCTGCTCATTCAGAGAATAATGATAACATCCATTTGCAATGGATGATTTGCCTGATCCATTTTTTCCATAAAGGATTGCTAAGCTATAATTTTTCACATCAAAATATTGTCCATCTTTCTCGGCTGGGTTTGGCAAAGTATAAAATGGGATTACAATTTGCTCTTCTGATAAATAATCAATTTTTAATGAAACTTTATTAAATAACATAAATCCTTCTCCAATCATCTATATCTTAAATAGAAATAAATTAATTTTATAAATAACCTTCCAAACCTTTTGACTTAATTAACTCAATTGCTTTTCTTTCTTCTATGAGAGCTTGCTCATTATCATCTGCCGAGTAAGCTGACCATGACTCAAAAATTTCCATAATTCGATCAGATACTCTAATATCTCTTTCTCTGATGTGCTCCAATTTCCAATCTGACAAATGCGATTCAGATAACTCCTTAACTATCGCAATATTTGATTGTTTATAAGATTCTTTTTTCTTCTCAAAATAACCATTACTTGCAACAATATTTAGCCTTTTTCAAATGGAATTTTATTACCTAAGTGTTCGTTTGTTTCATATGCCCCTTCTTCTGATACGTTTGGGAAATATGCATTCTGCCATTTATTAGGTAATATGTGCTCAATCTCCCATTTTTCTGGAAAAATTTCATACTGTAAATCGTTGTCATAAGCTAAAAGTTTTAATAGCATCCTCATAACGTTTCTATGTGGATTCTTTAATTCCTCACGTATAACATTTTGATCAACAGCTTTAAAGTCAACTTTAGGTTTATCGCTATCAATGATTTCTGCATTTAAGTTGAGTGTATTCTGCTTAACTACATTAATTGTAGGGGTAACAATATATCTACTACATAAATTGACAAATAATTTTCTTAAAAATGAAAGAAAGTTTTCCTCGAAATTTTCTGAATCTTTATAGCATAGGTAATAGTTTATTACGGGATATTTCCAAAATTCATTCGGATAAGAGGTAAACATATCTAATACTTTTAGAATTTCAAAGTTACTTGACCATGTTTCACTATCTATTTCTTCATGGTTATTAACTACTGACCAAAAGTTTAATATCACACTCAAATTTTTCATTAATTCTGAATCATATAGTCTAAAAAAATTACTACTTGAATAATATTTTCTTAAACCTGGAGTTGTTGTCTTTCTATCGTTTTCTTTTGCTCGAAAATAAAACATATAATAATAAAATAGCTTTTGAATGCTTTCATCAGCATATTCTGCACCTGTACTAACTTCTTGCCATTTTTGAATGAAAGAATCTCTAGCTTCAGTATCTTTAATATTATTAAAGATTTTTGCCTTGAAAATATCTGCATCTGATAATGGCAATCTCCTATCATTAAGTGATGAAAAGATTGTAAGAGCAGTATCTTGACTATCGGCCTTGATTGGAAGGACAATAGCTTTATTTAAAATATTGTTTATCATGTGGTAGAAAGTTAAAGGCTCATCTTTAGCATACTGATCAATAATGTTTTGACATAGCACATAATTTTTCGAATAATTATCTTTAGCATCTTTCTCTGAAACGCCGGTCCTTAGTATATTAGTTTGTATATCGTTATATTCTGATTCAAAAACTCTAGACTCTAATAGCGTCTTACTTCTATCCGCTTCACCACTTAACTTATCAGTTTCCCATAAAGCTGGTTCAATCTAACCAATAAAATTATTTTTTTCTTGAGTATGATCCATCTTTTCGATTTTTGTATATAAAGCTCTTAGCAATAGACAAAGAGTTGTAATTCTTTGTTGACCATCAATTATTTCCAGTTCTTTTTTATCATTAATGTACGATACAATTATTCCCAGAAAATATGGAGAATCAATTATTTCTTGAGTATATTCAACTAAATCATCAAATAAAGTTTGAACCTCTTCTTCTCTCCACCCCTAAAATCTCTGATACTCAGGTATTACAAATTTTTGTTCTTTTCCAGCTTCTAAAAAATCTTTTACACTTTTCTTATTTATTTCTATTGTTGTCGACATAACATAATTATTCTCCTTAACTTTTAAAACCTTAGCTAATTCTTCAGATATTTCACTCGGGGTGAAGTTAGCCGTTATCATTACTTTCTTATCTGCTAGCATCGGGCTATACTCGGCAACCTCTTTTTTTGTTAATTGATGACAAATCGGTAAAATCCTACCATTGTTTATACTCTCCATTTGAAACAAGCCATTAAGTTTCTGCTTTGTCCAATATTTTCCCTCTGCAATATAATTAGGCGATAGGACAACAATTCCGTACCTAGAAAGCCTTAAACCTCGATCAATAGCTTCACCGCAATGAAAATCCCCAACTCATATCCTTGTCGTCGTATCAGACTGAGAGTCCTCTTATAATAATTTCGTGAACTAATTCATTTAAAAATTAAGTTTTATCTTCATATTTATCTTCATAAGCATGTGAAACAAATACATCATAACTTTTATCATCATTTACTGGGCTGTTATTTAATTCTACTTTTGTTATGACCTCAGTTTCTAGCTCCTTAATCCTATATTCATTCATCTGTTGAACTTTTTTTGTTTCCTTAGCTTCTTTTTTCTTCAAGTCAAGCTCTGCCTCTTGAAACTTTTGATGTACTTCCTTTCTTTTCTTTCGCTTTTCACCGATTTTTTTGAATAATCTTCACTCTTTGCTCCTGCTTTTGTTGCTGTTTCTTGATATTGAATCTGTCTTAATTTGCTGTTCTCTCTGGTTTGGGTTGATTATTTGCTTATTTTAACTTTAGATGCTTTGGATTCATTAAGTGCCACCTTCTTATCTTCTACAGCACGCTTTTTTCTAACTTAGCGATATTCTTTATCAAGATTATTAAGTTGACTTTGATATTGTTTAACTGACATCTAATCCCTCTACATATTTTCTTTAAAATTCTCAGCCTGTTCTAGCACCATATTAAATACTTCTTCATTCCACTCAGGTGGATAGCCATTTTCATATAATAAAATAACTAAATCCATCTTTAATTGTGCTTTAATATCGTTCCTATTAGACCAGTCTGTATACTGAGATTTATCATCTATCAGTTCCTTAATCTTCTTAGCCAAAATGACACGTTTTCATCTTCATAAGGAAATTCATATTTGTCTCGAACATTAACTAATATGTCATAGAACGCTTTTTCTTCATAGGATATTCCTATTTCTTCAAATGAGTTTCGATCAATCTCTAGCTCCCTCATTAAACGGATAAGCTCATCAAATAAATTATCAATAAAATCTTCTGTGACCTCACTAACAAATGCTAAATTATCTCTACTATTGTATTCTTCAACTACTCTCTTCAATCTTTCAGAGAATTCTAGAGCTTTAACTCTATTGGTTTTACTATAGTCATTAATTGCTTTTCTCAACAGTTTTAATAATGCGTTGAATTTAGTGATAGGCAACTTAACTTGATCCAGTTGTTCCAAAAAGTCTTCACTAAATAAATCTAGCGTTTTATCGTCATCAATGATATTTTCAATACCTGTACACTGAATAGCTTCTACAACCATCTTTTCAACGACTTCATTCATAATTTCTGCATCCGGAGCTGTTCCTCTGGTTTGCTTGTAAATAATAGAACGGATCGCCAAGAAGAATTGACCAAGCGATACTTCTTTATCAGTTAATTCTCCAGAAGGGAAACATATGTTATATGCTGCTTTTAATCTTCTAGATAGTCCCATAAACTCCTTCTGGGTCTCTTTTTTTAACTGAATAAATTCAGCAGCTTCATTTAGACACATTAGCCTTTCTAATGGCTCACCATATAGATAATCATACATGTCAAATTTAATGAACATATTATTTATTAAAGATAGATAATTCCTAAAGATTTTTAGAGATGCTTCCATTTCATCAACAGTACTTTCTTGCTGACCACCATAGATTTTTATAGCCTCCATCTTGTTTCGCTTAATACCTATATAGTCAACTACCAACCCTTTATCTTTACCTTCGAATACTCTACTAACCCTTGAAATAGTCTGAATAAGCGTATGCTTTTGTAAAGGCTTATCGATATACATAACCGCAAGTGATGGAACATCAAATCCTGTAATCCACATATTAACTACAACTGCTATTTTAAAATTAGAGTTGTTGTTTTTAAATTGTCTATCTAGCATTTTTCGGTATTCTTTTGTACCACAAGCTTCATAGAGGTCTTCTTCATCATTAGACCCGCGTGTAGAGACTAAATTAATTTTTGGTAAGGCAGCTAGTTTATTCAATTCTTGTTTAGTCAACTTGGATTCATCTTCTGATTTAATAGATTCACCCCACTCTGGCCTAATCTTCAAAATATTATTTAGTAATCTAAATGCAATTTCTCTTGTTGAACAAACTATCATTGCCTTTTGAACATTCTCTGGCTTCTCATCCGTTGGTTTTTCATAATGGTCTACAATATCCTGTGCCATTTTCCATTTTAATAGTAGCAAGCTGCTGTGATCATAAGACGAAATGCGATCTACTTAATTAATCCTATAATAAAACCTTTTTATTGAAGCCGTTATCACGCCAAGAAAGATAGTAAGCATTTTTAAGAAGATTAGACTTAATAACTTTCATTTCATAATCATCCCAAACAACCGCTACTTGATTTTCTATTGCAATCGCATCTGCTATCTGTCCAGAATAAAACTCATCAAATCCTGCTCTTTCAGGCTCATCATAATGTGGACAATGTAGATAAGGAATTATGCCCAAACCTTTGACCCATTTATGTTTTGGATTCTCTCTACCTTCAATAAACTCACTATCACTATGTCCTGCGATAAACCAGCATATAGAACCGGCACTTAAGCCAGACAATACCTTCCCACTTTTATTAGCTTTAATTAAGGCCTTATCTACAGCGTATTCTTTCCAAACTTCCATCATATAAGCAGTATTACCACCACCAACATAAATGATGTCTGCTCTTTCAATCTTTTGATTAACCTCTTCACTTTTTACTTCTACATTAGATAAATACAAGGTGTCAGTTTTGCATCCTAAACTTTCATATAAATCATTAATAGTCTCTATATAAGGCTCAGCATCTTTACTTGCTGTAGGTATAAATAAAAAATTAGGATTTTCCTTTTTAGCTGACTCGACAATAAACTTGTCTATTTCATAAGTTTCATTATCGACTATTTCTCCACCGCCAATTGCTATAATCATAAATTTCTCCTATCTCAATTTTTAATATTAATTCACTTTTTAAAAACAAAAAGGTAATGTTTACTAGCTCCAATTAATTCTTCTTTTTCACAATGGGAAAGATGCCACTCCAAGTATCTTTCATATGATAATTCACTCATTTCATTAATTTGTTCTTGTAACATCTCAGAAAAACCACTTGAACCAATTTTTTCAATATTTTCAAATTCACATTTACTTAATTTAGCTTCTGTTCCATCTTGTATGAATACTAAGTATGCTTCTACAATTGATTGGGATTTGTAGAGCTAAAACTTTTCTAAATACTTTTTACCATTTTTATATTGTTGTATCGGGTTCCAT
>NZ_JBNUPN010000040.1:0-7850 GCF_050409405.1 Facklamia sp. P13069
GTGGGACATTTTGATTTGTGTTCTCTTGAGACATTATCATTTACGTTTAACATTATTACTTTTTAAAAACTATTTATTGTTGCAAGTGTGCGTACAAAACGATATAATGTAAGCACGATTACAACAAAGGGTGGTATTATGAATTATATAGAAAAAATAAGGGAAAAAATAAAACAATCTGGTGGAATTATTACGAGTAAGGAAGTTAAAAACTCAGGTATTCCTACCGTATATCTTACACGAATGGTTGAAAATGGAGAGCTAACTCGTGCAAGTAGAGGGATTTATATAGATTCTAATGGAGACTATGATGAATATTACTTTTTTCATAGTAGATTTAGTGTTCCTATTTTTTCTTATGTATCTGCCCTGTATCTTCATAAATTTACGGATATAATTCCAAATGAAATGGAAATTACAGTATATAGAGGCTACAATCCTCATCGTATAAGTGAGAATGTAATAATACATTATGTAACAAAAGATATTTATGATTTAGGTGTTACAGAATGTAAAACCGTATTTGGGAATTTAGTTAAAGTTTATGATCTGGAAAGAACTCTTTGCGACCTTATAAAAAATAGAAATGAAGTTGAAGCAGAGCTATTTTCTAAAACAATTAACAGGTATGTACGCTCCCAAAATAAGGACTTGAACAAACTTTACGAGTATTCAAAAAAAATGAAGATATATGAACAAGTAAAAGAACTAATGGAGGTTATCTATGAATAAGGATAAATTAAGGGCTATGTGTCAAAAACTATCAAAAGAGACTAGACTTAGCTTTAACGCAATACAAACACACTTTTTTCTGGAAGGCATTTTAGGAAAAATTGCCAGCAGTGATGAGAATGAAAATTTCATATTTAAAGGTGGTTTTTTACTTGCGAATGTAATTGGTATTAGGCAGAGAAATACTGTAGATATTGATTTTTTGATAAGACGATTTTCTCTTACAGAAGAAAATATAAAACAAAGATTTGAAAAAATGTTTCAAAAGAAAGATGGTACAGGAATAAGTTATGAAATTCAAAAGATAGATGAAATACGCAAGGAAGATGAGTATGGTGGATTTAGAATTACTATTCTTTGCAGATTAGAGAATATAAGACAAATTATTCCTCTTGATATAGCAACAGGAGATTCAATTACACCAAGTGAAATATCTTATGAATACAAGAGTATTTTCAGTGATGATGTTTTTGATATTTGTGCTTACAACATAGAAACAATGCTTGCAGAGAAGCTTCAGACAGTCTATAAAAGAGGGGTGTTTAATAGTAGAAGTAAAGATTTTTATGATATTTACATTCTGTATCATTTGGAAAAAGAAGAAATTGATTTTGAAAGATTAAAGAAAGCTTGTGAAAATACATTTAGATACAGAAGGACAGATTTTGATGTTGATAGTATTCTTGAGGTATTAAACATATTAAAAAATGAGAAAGATATTAATACAAGATGGGCTAATTATCAAAAAAGATTCAGCTATGCCAAAGACATAAGTTTTGATGATGTAATAAATACAACAATAGAATTAGTAGGAAAAATTAAATAATGCACCAAAAACTATACAATATTTGGTGCAAACAAAGGGCGAGAGAGTAAAATCTTTCGCCCTTTTCTATTGAAAACGGGAGGAAAAATATATGAAACTTGTAATTGCAGAAAAACCAAGTGTAGCAATTTCAATTGCTAAAGTGATAGGAGCTAAAAAAGAAAGAAGGATATTATGAGGGAAATGGCTATAGGGTAAGTTGGTGTGTAGGTCATTTAGTGCAAATGGCGAATCCCGACGCTTATGATGAAAAATATGCTAAGTGGAATATGGCGGATTTACCGATTATTCCAAAAGAATATAAGTATGTGGCGGCAAAGTCTACCAAGAAACAATTTAATATTCTCAAAAAGTTGATGAACGATAAGGAAATAGACATTGTGGTAAATGCTTGCGACGCAGGTCGTGAGGGAGAAAGTATTTTTAGACTTGTATATAACGAAGCAAATTGTAAAAAGAAAATGAAACGCCTTTGGATTTCCTCTATGGAAGATACTGCAATTAAAGAGGGTTTTGATAATCTACAAGATGGGAGTTCTTACAATAATCTCTTTGAATCATCGCAAGCAAGAGCGATTGCAGATTGGCTCGTTGGAATGAATATCAGTAGACTTTATTCTTGCTTATATAGTCAAAACTATAGCGTAGGAAGAGTACAAACGCCAACACTTGCTATGATTGTTAATCGTGATGATGAAATCGTCAATTTTAAGAAAGAAAAATACTATGCAGTAGAGCTATCATTTAATGGATTTACACTTTCAACTGACAGAATTGACGATAAAGAGATTGCTGAGCAGCTATTAAATTTATTGGGCGATAAGATTGAAATTACAGATGTTATTCAAAAGGAAAAGATAACAAAACCTGAGCTTCCATTTGATTTAACAACACTTCAAAGAGAGTGTAATAAGTATTTTGGATATAGTGCAAAGCAAACACTTGACTATGCTCAAAGTCTTTATGAAAAGAAATTTATAACCTATCCAAGAACCGATAGTCGTTGTCTTACGGAAGATATGATTACAAGCACTATTAACAATATCTTAGGTAAGAATGATTTTGATACAAAACGCATTAAGGTTGTCTTTAACTCGAAAAAGGTTACAGATCATCATGCAATTATACCGACAGTAAGCAGTATGAATGAGTGCTTAACTTCACTTCCGGAAAGTGAATTAAAAATATATGAACTTGTTTTAAGTAAGCTACATGCAAGTGTAGGCTATCCTTTAATTGAGAATACAACAAAGATTGTTGCTGAATTTGACGGATTTGAATTTACAAGTAGCGGTAAAGTGATTGTTGATGAGGGATTTACCAAGTATCTAAAAGAATATATTAAAAAGAAAAGTGAGGATAATCTTCTTCCTGATGTAAAGATAGGTGATATTCTTGATGTTGAAAACAAGGAGATAAAAGAAAAATACACAGCACCACCGAAACACTTTACTGAAGATACGCTTTTAAAGGTTATGGAGCTTGCAGGAAATGACGCATTGGAAAAATGTGTAGAAGTTGAGCGAAAGGGACTTGGAACATCTGCAACAAGAGCAGGAATTATTGAAAATCTAATCTTTAAGGGATTTATTGAGAGAGATAAGAAAAACCTTATTGCTACACATAAGGGAATCAGCCTTGTAACAATTGTTGCTGATGTCTTTAAATCCGCAAAAACAACAGCAAAATGGGAAATGGAATTATCCGATATTGCACAGGGTAAATCTTCAAAGAAAATTTTTTTAGAGGCGATTGAAAATGAGATAAAAGAAGTGGTTTTAACTTATAACCAGTACATTGG
This sequence comes from Facklamia sp. P13069, assembly GCF_050409405.1. NCBI lineage: Bacteria > Bacillati > Bacillota > Bacilli > Lactobacillales > Aerococcaceae > Facklamia > Facklamia sp. P13069. The sequence continues at coordinate 3,360 of NZ_JBNUPN010000040.1, forward strand.
CTCATAGAGATCATTCAAGCGGTTTTCCTGCAAAAATGAATATTGACGATGAGAAGATTATTATAGAAAACAGTAATTTAGCTCATGGAATGGGGCATTGGACTTACAAAAGTTTGAGTCTTTCCCTAAAAATCCTGCTATCTCAAAAGTGTTTAGAGAAATAGGACTTGCTGATGAGCTTGGTTCAGGTATGAGAAACACATATAAATATACAAGACTATATTCAGGTATTGATCCTCTGTTCGAGGAGGGAAATATTTTTAGAACGATAATTTCTTTGAAGAAAATAGCGACTTAAAAAGTTGGAAAAAGTGGTGTCGCTCACAGTGTCGTTCAGGATGTCGCTCACGATAAGATAGCTCTTGCAGAATTTATAAAAGAAAAAATAAGAGAAAATGATAAGATTACAAGAAAAGCAATTGCAGATGAAGCTGGAGTTAGTGTAAAGACTATAGAAAGAGCCATTAAAGAAATAGATAGTCTAAAATATGTAGGCAGAGGAAGTAATGGTCATTGGTAACTGAGTGAATAGCATTAAGTTGCAATGTCATGATTTATGCAGGTATGATTGAGACATAAAGCCAGTAAAATAAGGGTTTTTAGTAAGTTGAAGTAGAAAATTTAAGTTGCAGTAAGTTGCAACACATAGAATGTTTAGGTGATTAGAGTAAAATCTAAGCACCTTTTTTTATTTGATGAATTGCAATAATAAGTGCGACATTATTTTACTCAAGTAATGCTAGTTCGTGCATAAATACTTCAAAAGGTGTTTTAAAATTAAGACATTTCCTAGGACGATTATTGATTAGCCACAAGGCTTCATAGAGCTGTATTGGAGTGACTTTTGATAAATCTGTTTTCTTTGGAAAGAACTCTCTTAACAACCCATTTGAGTTCTCATTCGTTCCTCTTTGCCAAGCACTGTAAGCATCTGCAAAGTAAAAGCTAATACCATGATTTTCTATCTCCGGGTAACAAGCAAATTCTTTCCCACGATCTGAAGTAAATGATTTAAGCGCCTCAATCGGTAAAACTTCTATTAGGCTGTCAACAGCTCCTTGCATAGCATCTTTTGATCGGTTTGTCATCAATAAAGCCAGGTAAAAACGACTTTTCCGTTCGGCAAAGGTTCCTAAACATCCCTTGCTTTTTCCTCGTGAAGAGACCATGGTGTCTAATTCCCAATGACCAAATTCTTTTCAATCCTTAACTGCCTTAGGTCTTTGTGTAATCGAAGTCCCTATATTAAATTTCCCTCGAGTTTCTGGCGTTTTACGTCGTTTTCCTTTTTGCCTGAGAACATCGAGAGAGATTTGGAGAATTCCTTGATAAATCCAATTATAGATAGTTTTAAACGAAAGCTTTCCTTGATAATCACGTCCTACTATCTGTTCAGGGGACCAAGTGAGTAGTAGTTTAGATTGAATCGCTTGAATCAATTCAGAAGTATGCTTCGGGTTTCTTCCTTTGGATTGACCTTTAATCTCTGCATTCATATGAGCCGTACTTGCTTGATAAGCGCCAGAAATACATCTTCCTAATTCACGATAAATGGTAGAGCGATGTCGGTTTAGTAACTTAGCGATTTGGTTGACTGGATAACCTTCTTGATGAAGTATTTCTATCTTCGAACGTTCTTCTATGGTAAGATGTGTGTAGCTCATAACAGTCCTCCGTGTTAGTGTTTGTGTGATTACTTACATTTTACACGAACCTGTTATGAGTTTTTTAATATTTGTCGCAATTAATTTTACAATCTATCATTTAAAATAAAGATTAAGCTCCAAAAATAAAGGTGATATAAACCATTAGAGTCAGGAAGAACAAGAAAGTTTCAACATTAACAAGCACTGTATTTGGCTTTATTTTTTCAAATAACTTGACACTTTTTACTAAACTAGCATCTAAAATGATTATTGGATAATAAAAAATGAACAGTCCAAATAAAAACATCACCACTGCCATTATGCCTTCTCCCTTCTGCCAAAAGCATAGCCCCAAGAAAATAGCCCATAAACATTTGAAAAAATTAACTAAGCCTTCATAGGGAAGAGATAATGTCGCCATCATATAGTTTGTTTGACTATCGCTTATTTTTTTATCTTCATTGTACTTGGCTAAAAAGGCTATATGACCAGTTTGCAGAGCCATTCCAGCTACTAGTAGAATTAAATAAACTGAACCAAACACACTTCCTACCAATAAAATATCAGAATCGAGTAATTGATAGAGAACAAATGGTAAGGGAAGCCACATAGCATACATGATGGCTTGCATTAAATGCAATAGAGCATACTCATTATTCTCTGTCATCTTCTTAAAGTTAAAAAGAATGAGTAGAAATATCAAAATTCCTATCCAACCAAAAATTATTGTTGAAAATAACATCATAGCCTCCTTATGAAAATTTGTTCATATCGAGTTTTTAATTAATTTTTTATGAAAAATAAGATTATTGAAGAGTCTACTTTAATTATATCTACTATTTAAATTGTTTACCAACTATAAAAATAATTAAAAGAAAATTCAAATTTTAGAATAACCGAACAATAATTTAAATGTGTATCTGCTTATTGAATGATTCCGTCGCATTTAATAAGCTTTTTAGTATAATAGTTTTGAAAACGTTTAATAAATGGCCTATTGTAAAAAGCATAGACACTATCTGCACACGTAACTTTCAATAAAGAGAAAAGGAAAGGCTTTATATATGACCATTGATTGAGAGAAATTACTGTTCGAGCATTTAAAAATTTATAGTGGATAATAATAAGTTGAAGCTAATAGGGTGAAAAAAATATAACTAATATAATTGAAGTTTAGGTGGACTTGCTTATGAAAATACTGAAATATATTAAAAAGAATGTACTCATCTATTTTTTAATAGGAATGTTACTTAATAGTGGTTTAATGCTTATAAAGCCATTACTACTTGAGCGTTTACTAAACATTCGCGAAGAGCATTTGACTACAGATACGATTCTTTCCTTTATAGTGTATGGTTTAATTTTACACTTGATTTTTTATAGCACTATGCTCTTGGCTAATTTTGTTAGTAATAATCTACAACGTCATTTACAAATAAGATTAAAAAGTCAATTAATGAAACGATTATTTTTAAAAGATTCCATTATGTATGATGAGAAAGTTTCAATCCTTACACAAGACATGGAGCTATTGTACGATCGTTTTCTTCTTCCTGTAGATATTATGATCGGAAAGGCATTTATGCTATGTACCACAATCGTTTTTATTCTGTGGCACAATTTTTGGTTAGGTCTCTTTTTTGTAGCTTTCTCATTTCTTCGGCCTTTACCGCAATTCTTGATGAATCGTCATTTACAAGATAGTGGTGCTGCTTTCTCAAAAAAACAAAAGCAATTCCATCGATCTGTAGGAGATTTTTTTAAAGGAGCGAACACCTTTTATTTTTATGGTGCTAGTAAAGAAAAATTATCTCTGCTTGAAAACATTAATGAGGAATATGAAAATGCTCGCTGGAAAAATGAATGGACCAGTAATATCGTCTTTTTTCTAAACGGTCCATTAGTATTTTTTAGTCAAGTTCTGCCTTTAGCTGTAGGGCTATTCCTACAAAAACAAGGCGTTGAATTGACTACGGCTAGCTTGATAGCTATGTATATCGCGACTATGAATCTCAGTGGTCCCATTCAATCGATCATGTACAGTATTTCTGATATTCAGCGTTCAAGTGACGTGAGAAATAAACTTTATAGCTTACTTGAAGATCCTGGTTCTGAATACACATATTTTACAGCAGATTCTGTCGCTGAATTGGTCTTGGAAAATATATCGAAAAATAGTGAAGAGCGAGTACTCTTCAAAAATTTTTCCTTGAATTTATCCATGCCAAGCAAAGTCTTGATAAAGGGCGCCAGTGGTTCTGGGAAATCCACTTTACTAAGGATCATAGCAGGAGTAATAAGTGCTGATAATGGACGTGTTTTTGTGCGCAATAATCAAGGCGAAGAATTCTTTGAATATCAAGGAAATATTGCCTATATTTCACAACATCCTTTTTTCAGTCACGGATCTATTCGTGATAATTTAACTTTGGGACAGAATTTTCCAGATAATAAACTTTTATATTTTTTAGATCAAGTTGGTTTAACGAATGAAATCCCAGCTATATTGGATTATCAATTGGAAAATAATGGTGAAAATATTTCAGGCGGTCAACGCCTGCGTTTGGAACTGGTTCGTTGTTTGCTTAGAAAGAAGGACATCGTTCTAGCTGATGAGATAACCGCTGCTTTAGATATTCAAAACGCTCGGCGTGTTCGTCAGATTCTTTCGGATTTACCGATTATCTTGATAGAAGTTGCGCATCATATCGATCCAGAAATAAGTTATGACCAAGTTATAGATATAGATGACTTTAAAGATACCTTTACAAAATATGAATAAACAAAATCGGGGCTGTATCATAAGTCTCAAACCGAAAAACCACTATAAACGTTGTTTAAACAA
>NZ_JBNUPN010000041.1:0-7806 GCF_050409405.1 Facklamia sp. P13069
TCTGGCGTTTACGCTAGGAAACCATGGCGAAGGAGGCTCCTTGTCAAGCCCTCACAGAAAGATTAAACAGCTACATGGATCATTGAACTCACACTTCTCATGAGCGAGGCCTACTTTGTTCTAGGTGGCTAAGTTCTATTTGCAATTTATAAAATGAATTGAAACGAGAATTTGATAAACTTTCATGGGGGCAAAAGAGGATAAAGGAAGTCGTTAAACATATTCAAATCTGTATCAGCAAAAGAGAACATTATGAGGGCTATCGTAAAAATCTGAATGATAAAAGTTATATGATAATGAACAAAAAAGATGTGGAAGACTATCAGAAATCTTATAAGGAGATAGATATTTTTCTGAAACAGTTTCCGCATTTGAAAGATACTGTATTAGAAGTATTGAAGAAAAAATCAGGTAAAAATCTTTTTCGAAAGTTAAATGAGCATTCTAAAGAATTGCAAGCTAAACAAGAGGATATTGCTAAGAAACACAATTCATTAGCAGTACAGTATAATGAATTAGAAAATTTGAAAGTTAATATGAATGAATATATGGAAAGTGATGAAACAGAGAAAAAAGAGTCGGTTATAGATGCGATTAAAAAACAACTTGTTAAATATAATGATAAGTCAAAAGAAAAGAAAGATGTAAATAGAGAAATTGAAAGATAAATTTATGGTCGAAGTGGTCTTCGGACTGCACCGATTATTTTTTTGCAATTTTTTGGAATATGAATAAGGCGTGGTTTGTGGTATAATCTATGTATAAAAAATCCAATAAGATGGAATTTGGAGGAACAATAATGAAATTTAACTACAATGGATTATGGAAGTTGTTGATAGATAAGAATATGAAGAAGAAGGATTTAATTGATGAGACAGGAATATCACCAACAACGATATCAAAAATGGTTAGAGGTGATGCGGTATCTCTTTCTGTAATCGGGAAAATTTGTGAAGAATTAGGTGCAGATGTAGGAGATTTGATTTGTATTGAAAAAGACATAGAGGAAGATAAATAAATGGCATTTACAATTGATGTAGATGAGGATAAATGGAGCAAAAAAGTTCTGGAAACTCTCCTTATTGATAGGACTACGAATAGAAATATTATCTGGGGAACAGATGACTATGAGATATTAGGTAAAGAGTACTATTCTCACTATCCTATTCTTTTTAGTCTTATTACTGGTGATAATTCAAATGTTATTCAACCTAGAATACTAAAGACTAAGGAAAATCAAGGAAATAGAACAAAGGAAAAAGCAGAGGTGTTTACACCTAGCTGGGTTTGTAATGCTCAAAATAATTTGGTTGATAATGCATGGTTTGAAAAAACTTCTGTTTTTAATGTAGAAAATGGAAAGTCATGGATTGCAACAACAGATAAAATAGAATTTCCACATAAAAAGAACAAAACCTGGCAAAAATATGTTGATGAAAGAAGACTTGAAATCACTTGTGGAGAAGCACCTTATTTAGTGAGTAGATATGATACTGTAACGGGCAAGTTTATAGATTTATATGAACGAATCGGTATTTTAGATAGGAAAATGAGAGTAGTAAATGAAAATGCTATTAGTGAAGATGAATGGCTTAAATGGTCAGAAAGAGCATTTCAAAGTGTTTATGGTTTTGAGTTTCAAGGGGACAGCCTGCTTATAGCGAGAGAAAATTTACTCATTTCGTATTGTGACTATATGCAAGAAAGACTTAAAAGGGAACCGGAAGAGAAAGAGCTTTTAAGGATAGCCAAGATAGTCTCGTGGAATCTATGGCAGATGGATGGTCTAACATATACTATTCCATATAGTGAACCGACTGAACCAAATGAACAGATGACACTATTTGATTTTATGAAGAAAGAAGAAAATGCGTTATGTATTATAAAAGATTGGCGAGCAAGAAAAAATATTACTTTCCAAGACTTGCTAAATAAAGAGGATGATGCAAATGAAAGAAAATAAGATTGAAGATATAGATATACTGGACAGGATTATCATAGGTCGTGTAGAGCCTCATATCTACGCTTTTACGACCAACACAGTACCGAATTATTTAAAGGTTGGCGATACGTATAGACCAGTATCAAAAAGATTAAATGAATGGAGAGAATTTTTCCCAGAGCTTGAAAAACAATATGAGAATAAAGCCATAATTGATAAAGAAACTTATTTTAGAGATTATGCCATTCATCAATATCTTGAAAATGATTTAAATAAGAAAAGATTAAAACCAGATGATTTAGAAGATGGCATTTATTACAGTAGAGAATTTTTTAAAGAGACTCAAATACTGGATATTGAAAATGCTATTGAAGATATAAAGGAAAATTATCAAGCTAACTCAAGTAAGTATGAATATTATAGTTCTGAAAATAGATTACCTCAGACATATCATTATCAAAGAGGTGGAAATTGGGACTTAAGACCAAATCAAGAAGCTGCTGTAAATAGTTTTATACAGGCGGTGAAAAATGGACGTACAAATCTACTAATGTATGCAGTTATGCGTTTTGGAAAATCTTTTACTTCACTTTGTTGTGCTTTAGAAATGAAAGCTCAAACTGTCTTAGTTGTGTCAGCTAAAGCAGATGTTAAGGATGAATGGAAAAAAACGGTAGAAAGTGCAGGTAACTTTTCAGCGTATGTTTTTATAGAATCATCTGATTTGTTGGCTAATGAGAATGTAATATCTGAGAAGCATTCCGAAGGAAAGAAAATGGTTATTTTCCTTACCTTGCAAGATCTTCAAGGGGATAACATTAAGGATAAACATAAGGAGCTTTTTGGAGAACAAATAGACCTACTTATCGTTGATGAAACACATTTTGGTGCAAGAGCAGAATCTTTTGGAAAGATTTTAAAGAACGCGGGTTATGATAAGGCGGATGAAAAGAACATCAGTAAACTTGAAGATGAAAATATAGATTTAGTTGAAGCAGATGTTGAAATAAAAAAAATCAATGCAAAAATTAGATTGCATTTATCAGGAACGCCCTATCGTATTTTGATGGGAAGTGAATTTGAAAAAGAGGATATTATCTCTTTTGTTCAGTTCTCAGATATTGTGAAAGAGCAAGAAGAGTGGGATAGGAAACATCTTAACAATGATGATGTGAATGAATGGGACAATCCATATTATGGCTTTCCACAGATGGTTCGTTTTGCTTTTAATCCAAACAAATCTTCTCGCAAAAAAATGGAAGCTTTGAGGAAAAGTGGGGTTAGTTTTGCTTTTTCAAAATTATTTGAACCAATTTCCATAAAAAAAGATACGAATCATCAAGGACATAAGAAGTTTATAAATGAGCATGAAATTCTTGATTTGCTTAAGGTAATTGATGGAAGCAAAGAAGATGAAGAGCTATTAGGGTTCTTAGACTACGACAAAATCAAAGAAGGTAAGATGTGTAGACACATGGTTATGGTTTTACCTTATTGTGCTTCTTGCGATGCAATGGAAGAGCTTATTAGTACAAATAAAGGTACATTTAAGAACTTAGGTGAATATGAAATCATAAACATTTCAGGTGTTGATGCAAGAAAAGAATATAGTAAGCCCGACGATATTAAAAGAAAGATTAAAGAGTGTGAAGAAAACAATCAAAAAACACTAACCTTAACGGTAAATCGAATGCTAACAGGTTCTACTGTAGAACAATGGGATACCATGCTTTATTTTAAAGATACAGCTTCCCCACAAGAATATGATCAATCTATTTTCAGATTACAAAATCAGTATATTAGAACAATGTCGAGTGAAAATGGATTTATAAAAGAAAACTTAAAACCACAAACTTTGCTAGTTGATTTTGATCCAAATCGTCTATTTAGAATGCAGGAACAAAAATCTCTTATCTACAATGTAAACACAGAAGAAAATGGGAATAGCAAACTAAGAGAAAGAATCATAGAGGAACTTCGTATTTCACCGATTATTGTGATGAATCGTAATAAAATTAAACAAGTAAATGCTACAAATATTTTAGAGGCAGTAAGTGAGTATAATAATCAAAGAAGCGTTTCAGATGAAGTAGTTGATATACCTGCTGATTTATCCCTTTTAAATGACGATGATATAAGAAGGGTTATAGAAGTCCAAGGTGAATTTAATTCAAAGCAAGGAATGATGATAGATCCAAATCAAGGAGATGGTGAGGATTTTGATATAGAAGAACCAAAAGATGATAAGAAAGCAAAGGAAGATAAAAAAGACAAGTTGAGTGAGGATTATTCCGAAACTAAAACAGCGGATGAGGTTAAAAAACTGGAAAGTCAGATTAAGACATATTATCAAAGATTACTTTTTTATTCTTTCTTAACAAAAGATAAGGTCTCTTCTTTAGATGATATTTTAAATACATTGGAAAGGCATGATAACAAAAGAATTGCAAGCAACCTATATCTAGATAGAGCTGTTTTACAAAAGATTAGCGATATGATGGATCCGTTTAAGAGAAGTAGTTTGGATTATAAAATTCAAAATATTTCTATGCTTGCGTCAGATGAAAAAGTTGCTCCCCTTGATAGGGCGATGACTTCAATTAAAAAATTCAATCGAATGTCAGAATCTGAAGTTATTACTCCATCAAAAGTGTGTGATGAGATGGTAGCTTTGTTACCAGAAGAAGGCTTAAGAAAAATAGTAGATAAGCAAGATAAGTTACTTGATATTGCAAGCAAGTCTGGAGAATATGTAGTTTCGCTTTATAAAAGATTAACATCTGAGCTTGAGTATTCACATGATGAAGTGAAGAATCTTATATATTCAATCCCAACCTCATCAATGGCATATGAATTTACAAGGAGATTTTATGAGATATTGAATTTGAATATAAATAATATAGCAATAGGGTTTAATGCATATGATTTGATTGAAGTGAAAAATGAAAATGGAGAAGTAGATTATGTAAAAATTAATGATTTACTTAAGCAAGATAGACTGTTTAATGAAATCACATTAAATGATGAAATAAAGGAAGGTGAGAATACAGTGAAATTTGGAGCAGTAATTGGTAACCCACCATATCAAGAATCAATACAAGGGACAAGTGATAAACAAATATATAATTATTTTATGGAAATAGGATATGCAATTTCTGATTATTCAGTATTCATTTCACCAGGAAAATTTTTGTTTAATGCAGGTAAAACATCCAAAAAATGGAATAAAAAAATGTTAAATGATAAACATATTTATGTTGCAAGATATGAAACAGATTCTAGAGTTATGTTTCCTAACATTTCCTTATCAAGTTCTATAGTAATTACAGTTAGAAACAAGAAAAAAGTTTTCAGTCCAATTATAAGGTTTTATCAAGATGAAAATGTTAGAACGGTTGTAAATAAAGTTATACACTATAAAGATTTTTTATCAATCGCTTCTGAAATATTTTTGCAAACGAAGTTTAATCTCGATGTTCTTTATGCAGATTATCCAAATATAAAGAGAAAAATAGGTACAGAGAGACGATTAATTACATCAATTTTACAAAACAAATTTGATTTTTTTATTACAGAAAAGATAAATGAAAATCAAATTAAAATTTACGGTAATGATAAAAGTGGAAAGTTGTCAAATAAATATATTGATAAGAAATATATAGATATAAGGAATAGCAATTTAGAAGGATGGAAAATACTTCTTGCTGCAACAAATGGTGCAGCAGGAAATCTCGGGAAGCAACCTGTTAATATTATTGGAATACCAAGAATACTTGAAAATAATTCTGGGTTTACTCAAACATTTATTTCAATTGGTAATTTTCAGAATAAGAGCAGTGCTGAAAATTTAGAAAAATATTTACGAACAAAGTTTATAAGATATCTAATAGGTTCTTTAAAAGCAACTCAAAGGCTAAATAAAGAAGTTTTTAATAATGTTCCAATGCAAGATTTCACAGAAAAATCGGATATTGATTGGTCAAAATCAATAAAAGAAATTGACGAGCAGTTATTTGATAAGTATGGGTTGTCAATAGAAGAAAAAGAACATATAAAATCTTCAATAAAGGATATGGAGAGAGGGGAAAAACAAAATATTGAATAGAGATAAAGACATATTAAAATCGTTAACTGATTTAGACTTAATTCCAACAATGGAGAAAAATGCCAGAGATAAGTATGCTGCCTTATCAAAATATTTAGATGAACAAGGTTTGGATTCTGTTTTTAATCCACAGGGTTCATTTTTGATAGGAACAACAATACGCCGATACCGTGAGGGTAAAGATCATGATTATGACTAAGATGTATTGGCGATATTGAAAAGAAGAAAGGAAGATACGGATATAAAAAGTGTAAAAAATGATGTTGGCAATTGCATAAAATAAAGTGGACTTTATTCCGATAGGTTGGAAAAAGAAGCTATAAACTGTTGGACGTTAAAGTATGCAGAAGTATCAGATGGAGTTGGATTTTCTTTGGATATTGTTCCGTCAGTTGACGAAGATATTTTGATTAAGAAAGACATTATCAACTCAGGGGTTTCATATTCAAACGCAGAAAAAACTGTTGCCATAACAAATAAAGAATTATCTGTATATGATTGGCTCACAAGTAATCCTCTCGGTTTCGGAGATTGGTTTTTGGAAATTAGTAATCGCATTTAACTACCGATATGAAATCAGAGCAGTACAATAATTTGCCAAATAATATTAGAATGGTGTTTGAAAGTGTAGAAAAAATACCAATTTATTATAGGTCAAACTTGCAAAGAGTCGTTCAATTTATCAAGAGACATAGAGACATTTATTACTACAGAAGAAAATTAAGAAATGATAAGCCATCATCAATTCTAATATCAGCTTTAGTTACAGACAGTGTAAAAGATAAAGGGTGTTCATCGGTTTCGGAAATAGTAAATGCTTTTATTGTTGGATTTAGCAATAAAAGTATATCTCTAATGCAGGATGGCAAAATATTAAATCCAATTGATTTAAGAGAAAATCTTATCGAACGATATACAGACAATAGGTTGAGTAATATGAGCAAATGGGTTTTGGCATTAAATGTCTTTATGAATATTGAGGATGAACGAAAATTCAAGCAAAGTATTCACAATGATATTAATACAAGAGTTTTTGCAGAAACTTTTGAAACGCCTACAATAATTACACCTACAAAACCTTGGAAGAAGTAATATGAGTTATGGATTAAGCTATGAAATCAAGCAATTGTTAGATAGTCAGCCGAGATTAACGATAGTTGATAATGATATAGAGTATATAATCCAAGGGGGGATATAAATACTCCTTGGATTATGATGGACATATTGCTCAAGGCGAAAGAAACATTAAGCTTACAATTCCAAAAAACTTCCCCAATAGCATTTCCAAATTTTATGTATACGATTATCCAGAACATATAGAACATATCTATCAGGATGGTAATGTTTGTTTGGCAACAATAGGCGAAATGATATATTTCTTAAATGAAAATCCGTCTTTGATAGCTTTTATTGAGAAATTTGTGAATGCTTTTATATACACCTTAGATTGGTTTGGAAAATACAAGACTTATCCATTTGGTGATAGAAAACATGGCTATAAAGGATTGCTTGATTATTATTTAAATGATTTGAAGTTGACCAAGGAACAATATAGGGAAATAGTATTTACAATAATAAGTACAGAGGTCATATGGCGTGTATTTGTAGTTCTGGTAAAAGGTTGCGAAATTGTCATGGCAAATATATATTGCCAATTATAACGAATGGTTCATATAGGAATGACTTTCTATATGAACCAAGCATGTTATTCACGTAGTTATGATAGTATGTGCAAACAGATTCGTGAGCAGGGTTGGAA
>NZ_JBNUPN010000042.1:0-7301 GCF_050409405.1 Facklamia sp. P13069
TATCTCGGGTCTTATTTTAAAGGTTATAGCAAAAATGGACTTATGATACAGCCCCCTTTAATTATTAATACCACCCTTTTGATTGAGAATGTGACCAAGCTCCAGAAATCGATCCGTAACGACTTACCATATAGTCATACATCCATGATAATTGAGTATAAGGGTTGCTTTGCCAATCTTCACCATGAGAAGCCATTTTATTACCTGGTAAAGCTTGTGGTAATCCATATGCTCCAGAAGACATATTTTTAGCAAATGTATTCCACCCGGACTCACGATTAATAATAGCCTTCCAATAACCTTGCTCAACATCAGAAACACCTTTCTCAGCAACTATTCTTTCAAACGCTGCATAAGGGTCCGTACTGCTATTATCTACAAGCGTTGTTTCAACTCTTTCTTCATTCGTTTCAAAAGTTATTTCTTCATAGGTAGATTCAACATAACTAGTCGTTTCAATACTGGTAGTAATGCTAGTTGTAATATCTGAAACGCTAGTTTCAATTAAATCAGTATTAAAATCAGTAGACTTAATTGTAGTGGCTGTTGTTTCAAAGTCTTCAGTAGTCAGCTGTTCCTCGATAACTTCATTGCTCGTGGTAGTCATTTCAACAACTGGAAGAATTTCTTCACTAATTTCCCGAGTTGTTTCGACAACTTCATTAGGCATAGCTTCCTCAAAAGTAGGTAATTCTTCTTGAACTTCTTCAAAGTCTTCAGCTGCCTCAATTACTAAGAGACTCTCTTCTGTTTGAGCCTTTGTATTAATTGAACTGCTTTCAGTCTCATAAGCTGTAACTGTTACTTCTTCATCTCCTTGACTATATGAGATCGTCCCAGAATCTGAGTTAAAACGCAACTCTGCTCCAGCTATGATTAAATCTGGATTAGCTATTTGGTTGATTTGAGCCAAATCATTGACCGATATACCAGTTGCTCCAGAAATACTACTTAAAGTGTCGCCCCATTGAATCACATAGACACCATCTTGTTTTTCAGTCATTAGATTGATTACACGACGTATCTCATTAACTGTTCTCTGCTTCCAAACCATCGCAAGACTTCCTTGATAATTATCGTCCTGAGCTAAGATAGTTGGTTGAACAGTTACGACTTGCAACAATAGTGACGAGATAACTAAACTTATTATTGATTTTTTCATAAATACTCCTTAACATGATCACCTTGTTGGTGAATTATTATTAAAATTAATATATAAGATATCTTAAACAAGTTTATTAATAAGTGCACGTTTTTTTAGCACTTGTTACCTATGATTAAGCAAACCGATTAAAGATAGCAATATAGGTTACAGTGATATTACAATCAATCAAGCAAGATACACTTCAAGCCTTTTATAAAATTATGTTATAAATAAAATAACATATACGTTGGCTTATTTTATTGTTTAAGGATTATTTAATAGTACTATCATACTAATATGAAGGATCTTTATTGTTTAAAAAATAAAACAATTACATATTTTTATAATTTAAACCTATTCTAAAAACCATTTATACACTACTTTCAAACAACCTTTGCTTATTACAACTTAAAATGGTATCCTTATCTTGCTAGCTAAAATATTATAAGTATCTACTATTTTCACCATTTAATAATCAGTAAAAATTTTAAGCAAAATTAAATGTAATATAAAAAACACAAAAAATTCTTACTTTAAAAGTAAAATATGTGATACAATCTGACTAGGCATAAAAATAGATAGAAATGGAGGGAAAAGATGCAAACATACGGAATGAAATCAAAAAAAATGGCTAGATATGTTAATGTACTAAAACTTTTATCACACCCTATTCGTTTTTCAATCGCATTGCTATTAAAAAATAACGGTGTTATGAATGTCAGCAAAATTCAACAAGATTTAGAATTAACTCAATCTACCGTCTCTCAACACATTAGTAAATTACGTGAAGCAAAAATTGTCTCTGCGGACCGTGATGGAACTAAAATTTATTATTCCCTTTCTAGCGATACAGCCAAGCTCGTCTTAGAAACTTACGAAAACAGCTAAACTGAAAGCATTCTTACTAAAATAAAAGGGGCTGGGACAAAAGGGCTGCTCAGCCCCCTCAAAATTTACAGCGAGCCTAGATTGGAAAGTGACTTTCCAATCTAGGCTCGCTGCTTTGGGTATTTACGTAGATTATTGGCCATAAATATTCGCTCGACATCGGTCTTAGAAAAGCTATTGCGACCGTTGGATGTCGCTTGATAAGTGGTGTGTTTTTCTTTACAAGGAATAAAATCCTCAGCAATTTTTTGGTGATACTTTTTGAGACGACAGCGCTTCTTTTTGCGTTCATCCGCTCCGACAACAGTTTGCGTTTCAATCGCTCGATTAAGCGTTTCAATTTCTTCACTTAAGAGCTGCTGAATCTCAGATTGAATCTGTTCGACTACCTCATGAATTCGCCTAAACACTATGATTTTCAGGGAATAAACAATCCATTTCCTGTGGCAAGTAAGTGTGATTCATAGTGTACTGTTACTAGATAGAAAGCCCCTCCTAAATGGTTTTGTGATTACTACTATTACAGCAGGAAACGCTTTCTATTTTTTTATTGTTAAAGAAAAAGTCCGATTAACAAATGGATCGTTGACCGGACTTTCTTTAATTGTTCAAGGCTTTTGTCCCAGCCCCTTTTATTTTTTAATTATAATTGTTTTCATCTAACATCATTTCTGTGGATTGCCTCAACATTTCTTGCTCTTTTTCCTCTAAATAAGCTTGGGGATTTGTTACTTTTTGCCATAAGAGCGAACGATTACTAACATAGACATCAAAAACAGCTTTAGATAATATTCCCATTTGATCAGGAACAGCATCGTAATTATAAGGATTTTCTGTATACACAGCTAGTGTGTAGGTTCCATAATCCGTTTGAAAAGCTGCGACATCATTTTGTTCTGTCGATCCTAATCCTGTTTTATTCCATGTGGTAACGTATGGTATAAATGCAGAAAGATATCGCCATGGATTTGTCATTAATTTTTGAATTAATTGACCATCCCAAGGTTCGCCATTCAGTTCATTACGTGCCATTAAAGCGAAATACATAGCAGCATCCCCAGGCGATGTCTGAAATCTGCGGTTGGTTGATCCATGATAATATTTTCCATCAACAAAGGTATCTTTTAGACCAAATTTATGGACATAAGGTGTAATCCATTCACCTTCGCCAGCTACTTCAATTAACATATTAGCAGCTGTGTTATCAGAATATAAAGGAATCAAATCTACTAAGTAATCCACAGTGTATTGCGACCCACTAGGGTCTCCTTGAATAACTCCAGCACCTGGGACGCGGTTTTCATCAGATAAAATAACCATAGAATTGGGTGACAACTCACCAGTTTTATAAAGCTCATAAATTTTACCTAAAACATAAATTTTTTGAGTAGAGGCTGGGAAAAATATTTGGTTATTTACTGAAACCTGGGTAAGATGCTCACTATTAACAAAAGAAGCTCCTGCCGTTGCACTAATATATCCCAAATAAGTCTCTAATATAGCTTCTATTTCATCTAAAAGCTCTCTTTCACTATAATAGGTTAAAACGTAATCATTATATGAAGAATCTTTTCTAATCCAACCAAGCTCATCATAGCCAAAATAAACATGTAACCAGGTTCCGTATTGATTAGTGAGTTCCTGTCCTACTTCCATTGGACTGTCTATCATTCCTTGAGTATTTAGTAAATAACGTGAACTGGCTAAACCAGGCGGATTTGAGTAAATTTTTAAATCAGGAGACTTAATAAGGATGCTGTACTCCATTGTTTTCAGAGTGAAATGCTCTCTTTTTTTATGAGGAGTCATGTAGAAAGGATATTTATTAACAGCAAAAAGATCCTCAACTTGTTTAGCTAATAATTCACTGTTGTTCAGATTTTCTTTTAAACCATCTTGATAATAACCTTTAGTTTTATCTTCTTGAAACCATCCGGTGAAGGGCGAACCACCTTGATAAAGTATCTTTTTCAATCCATCTCTTTTCCATACAAGTTCCGCCACTCCAATTTCTTCAACAACTGGTTTGCGATTAATAGACGATTTTAAAGTTGGCTTAATAAGTTGAGGTCGATTATAAAATCTTGGCATATAGTGATCGTTTAATTCAGACGAGAGTGAGACTTTTTCAGATTTAGCGTTGGTTTGTAAGATTGGATCTTTTCTTAAATTAAGATCTACTTCCTCAAGGTTAATGCTGCTATCAATCGGCTTTTTGAAAAAGTTTTCAATAATATAACGATTAGAGGAAGAAACAAAAGTGAAATAAAGTGTTGAAAAAAGAGTCGCAGTAATTAAAAAAGAAAGCAATTGTTTTTGATAACTATCATTCAAATTTGTTCGCTCCTTCACCTGATGTTATTGGTAAATATATCAATAGGATTTTAAGAACCCAATCTTAACTAATAATTTTAGGTATAAAATAATCTAACAGTTCTTGAGTAAAGTAAATGGTCGGGTAATCTTGTTCAAAAGTAGATAGGCTTAATTCCTCTTTCAAATCAAAGGGATCAACATTAAGAGATAATGAGCGGTCGGAAATAAATGCTTCGTACTCATCTTGTAAATTAGCATACTCATTTTTCTCATATCTTTGATTGGCAATTAACCTAAAAACAAATTCCTCAAAAGCTCTCTCTTTAATTCGCTCATAAGGATTACCAGCCAATCGAAGGTGAATTTGTACATAATCAGAAAAAGAGATATTCTTTACTTTAGCTATCGTTTCTACTCTTTTTAGATACTCATTTTGAAAAAGCAACAGCTCACTTTGATTAATGATGGTTTGACTGGTTTCAGCGAAAAAAGTGAATAAGTAAGGCAGTAGTTGATCATAAAAAAAGAACTCAGCCACACGATGCTTCAAATCATTATAAAAAAAGCTTCTCAAGTCTTGATAACTATAGATATTCGGAAGATTTAGATTGAATATCACTTCATCTGACAAATTTTTATTATTTGGATAATTTAGATTGGTTAGTTCCTCCACTTTTTGATCAACTTGTTTATTTAAATACTCTTCATCAATTTGAAGATATTTCTTAGGAACCAAAATATCTTCTTTTTCAAAATAACTTTCTACTGTACTAATCAAACAGATCACCTCTTTGAAATAACATAAAATTATCGACCTATCTATTATACCTTAACGTTGCCCTATAAACTACCTTATAACTATTGATTAGGTGAGATTAATCAATGTCGTTAAGAATTCCTGACTTAGTGATTACTTTCATTCGATGATGTGGTTTCTTTTTTTTGTTTTTTTGGCTGATCAATTCCTTATACCGTTTCTTTTTATCTTTATATTTTAAATAACGATTGTACAACTCTTTAGATAAATTCCCTTTTTTGATGGCTAGTTGAATAGCACATCCAGGCTCATTCACGTGCGAACAATCATTAAACTTACATTTAAGCGAAAGGTCATATATACTTTGAAAAAGAAGCGTTTCATCTGCATCTCTATGGGATGAAATAGTTTTAAAGCCTGGTGTATCAATAATATAAGAAGAGGTTTTTTTAAGGAAATACATAGAGGAAGAGGTGGTTGTATGCTTGCCTTTACCATCATTTCTAACGTTTTGAGTTGACAGTTCTTCTTTTTGTAAAATAGTGTTTATTAAAGTAGACTTTCCTACCCCTGATGATCCAATTAGAATAGAAGTTTTACCTTTTTTGAGAAGATTCATTACTTTTTGATACGATAAAGGATCATGAATTGATAATTGATTAATTTTCATTTTAGGATAAACCTTTAAAATAGTATTTTCAATAGTTGAAGCTTCTACTTGATAGTCTGATTTTGAAATAATAATTTGAATATCCTTAGCCATATTAGAAAAGGTAGAGACATAGCGTTCGAATTTTCCCAAAGAAAACCTCTGATCAGCTGCAATAAGAATAAATATTTGGTCAACATTTGCAGCTATTAATTGTTCTTTAGCATTATATGCCAAACTTTTTTGTGATGTGCTTTGAGCTTTAGTAATCAAACTATCTCTTTTGAGAAACGTGGATATTTGATGTTCTCCCGCATTCTTTTCAACTAAAACATAATCACCTACAACAAAATCACTATTTTTTAAATTTACTCGAACCGAAATTAATTCGTCTTTTTTATTATGAAGCGTTAGAAATGCATTATTACGACTTGTGATGCGATAGATATTTAAATCATTATTTAAATTATATCTAGAAATGTAAGAATTAATACCATAATCTTTGTTTATCATCAATTAGTCTCCTATCTAAATTATCCTTTTATGCTACATAAAGCTATCTGTTTTCGTAAATATGATGAATTTAGAAAGACAAAATAAATTCTATAATTTTTAAAATATAATTAAAATAAAAAAGAATCTAAGATTAACTTAGATCCTTAAAAATATAGAAAATGACTAATGATAGGGTGGTACGTAAAAACAAATAACCCTAGCAAAAAACCATTGAAGAGTTTTTAGATTAGAACCTAAATTTTTATATTCTAAATTCATCTTGTACCACTCCTTTCGAATTTATAAGAAAATTATACTTTACCAATGAAAATAAAACAATAAAAAAACCTTCCTATCCAGGAAAGAGTTTAAAATAAATAGCGGTGGTCGGGGTCGAACCGACACGCCGTGTAACCGGCACTGGATTTTGAGTCCAGCGCGTCTGCCAATTCCGCCACACCGCCGTAATAGATATAAGGCGGTAGTCGGATTTGAACCGGCGATCAAGGTTTTGCAGACCCGTGCCTTACCACTTGGCTATACCGCCATGAAACTGGGGTAGCTGGATTCGAACCAACGAATCACGGAGTCAAAGTCCGATGCCTTACCGCTTGGCTATACCCCAATAATAAAATATAAATAGGCGACTGATGGGAATCGAACCCACGAATGTCGGATCCACAAACCGATGCGTTAACCACTTCGCCACAATCGCCATCATACTTTTAACAGGGACTGTAGGAATCGAACCCACACTGACGGTTTTGGAGACCGTTGTTCTACCGTTAAACTAAGTCCCTAAAAAGGAAAATGGTTAGCAATCCCTATTAAAATGGAGGGGGGCAGATTCGAACTGCCGAACCCGAAGGAGCGGATTTACAGTCCGCCGCGTTTAGCCACTTCGCTACCCCTCCAGCAATGGCTTGAGACGGAATCGAACCGCCGACACCTTGAGCTTCAATCAAGTGCTCTACCAACTGAGCTATCAAGCCTAGAAACGGTCCGGACGGGATTTGAACCCGCGATCTCCTGCGTGACAGGCAAGCATGTTA
>NZ_JBNUPN010000043.1:0-6861 GCF_050409405.1 Facklamia sp. P13069
TAAAGACAACCCCTTTATTTGAGATTAACTCACAAAGGGTTTGTCTTCAGTCTGAGCTTAATCTTATATGGTTAAGCTTCTTTTTATTAATAAAATATCATATAAAATTTTTAATACTCTAACTATACCAATCGGAATAAAATTAGTGTATAATATTGTTAAAATGATATATTGTAGGGAAGATATAAAATAAGGAGGGTCGCTATGTATATTTCTAATATTAATTCAGCTTCTGTTAAACTAGACAGTATTCAATCCGAAAAAATCACATCCAGTCAAAGATTCACAGTCCAATCTTCAGATAAATTGGTTTTAATTTATGTTCATAAAGGGGCAGCTGATTTCATCTCTGAAGAGAAAATAGGTGGTTTTAAGAAACGTGATATCATCATCCTAAATCCTAACCATTCGATTGAAATCCAACCAATCCGTAAATTAGAATGGTTTCGTGTTGAAATTTCCGGAATTTTGTTTACTTCATCTGCTGAAATTGAATCAATGGATAATATTTTTATCGTTTGCGATCAATCGCAGACCATTAAAAATTACTTAGATCTTGCCCTTATCGAATATAAACAACCCTTTAGAGGGTCTGAACTTGTTTTAAGAAAACTAATTGAGTGTGTCATGGTTCATGTGCTGAGGCACCATGAACTGTCCATTAAAGACTCCTCTATTCAAGTGCGTCACCAAGAAATCGAAATAATCAAAAACTATATTCGTGAACATTTTTCTGAAAAAGTAACTCTTGAACAGCTTTCTGATATTGTTGATATCAATAAATACTATATGATTAGACTGTTTAAACAACAAACAGGACTTTCTCCCATTGATTATTTAATTCATGTGCGACTGTCTGAAGCAGAAAAACTGTTAGCTCAAACGTCTATTACGATTTCAAAAATTTCTGATATAGTTGGCTTTCATTCTCCTTCACACTTTTCAAAAACATTTAAGGAAAGTAATCATATGACCCCTTCAGCTTATCGACGAAAGTTTTCTAGTTTAGCTTAATAAAACAAAGCGCTCCATGAAAATTCTATTTCATGAAGCGCTTATTTTATTCAATCCCTCTAACTTGGCGAATAACATCTGCAATTTTATGCACATACTTATCCACTAATTCGTCGGTCGGAGCTTCGGCCATTACTCGCAGTAATGGTTCCGTTCCACTTGGGCGAACTAAAATTCTTCCTTCACCGGCCATTTCTTTTTCAACCGATTCAATGACTTGTTGAACTTTTGCTTCTTCTAAAACAGTATGTTTATCTCTAACTCGAACATTGACTAACTTTTGCGGATAGATGATGACCTCTTCTGCTAATTCCGATAGTTTCTTCCCCGTTTCACTCATAACAGCCATTAATTGTACGGCTGTTAATAGACCGTCTCCTGTTGTGTTTAAATTTAAGAAGACGATATGTCCAGATTGTTCACCACCTAAGGTATAACCACCTTCACGCATAGCTTCTACAACATAGCGATCTCCAACATTCGTTTTTATTGCAACCATTTCATTGGCTTCTAAAGCTTTATGGAAACCTATATTACTCATAACCGTTGAGACAATCGTATTATCATTTAATCGTCCTTTTTGCTTCAGATGATTTCCACAAATAAAGAGTATCTTATCTCCATCAACTAGATTTCCCTTTTCATCAACTGCAATTAAACGATCTCCATCACCGTCAAAGGCTAATCCTAGATCCACTTCTTTTTCCTTAACTAGCTCTTGCAAAGCTTTTGGATGAGTTGATCCAACCTGATCATTAATGTTTATCCCATTAGGTCGATCACCCATGGTGTAAAAATCAGTGTCTAAATCAGCAAATAATTGATTGATTAAGGGTGAAGTGGCTCCATTTGCCGCATCAATAGCGACACTCAATCCACTTAATTCAACTGAAATAGTTGATTGTAAAAAGTTCAGGTATTTTATAGTTCCTTCATGGAATTCGTCTATTAAGCCTAAGCCTTCAGCGACTGGTCGAGGCAAATTATCTTCTTCTGAATCTAGTAGTTCTTCTATTTCTTCTTCTTGCTGATCAGATAATTTAAAACCATCGGTACCGAAAAATTTAATCCCATTATCTTCTGCAGGATTATGTGAAGCAGAAATCATGATCCCCGCTACAGCATTTTGCGTTTTAGTTAAATAGGCTACGGCTGGAGTGGGTACAATACCCAATTGCATCACTTCAATCCCAACTGACAAAAGACCTGCGGTTAAAGCAGCTTCTAGCATTTGTCCAGAAACACGTGTATCTCTTGCAACTAAGACTCTTGGTGTTTCAACAGATTCAGCGTGCTGTAAAAGAACATATCCTCCATATCGACCTAATTTGAATGCTAGTTCTGGACTTAATTCCTGATTAGCAACTCCTCTAACACCATCCGTTCCAAAAAATTTTCCCATTTTCTTCTCCTTTTTAAATCTTATAAGTGAGCTTTCTTAAATCTTTTCATTACGTTACTATTGACTTAATTTCACTGGCTCGATTATAACTTCTACTTTAGCCTCATTGATACTCGCGCTCGAAATACCACTCGGTAAATTCAGTAACCCTATAACTTGACCTGATTCTATCTGTTCGGAAACATCTACAACAAGTTCTACTTCTTTAATCGGATTAAGGATTTTCTGACTACCAAATAATGTGACTTTATCTTGACCAACAATGGAATAACGATAATTATTTTTTGTATTATCTTCTCCTATAGCAGTAATTTTCAAAGGAAATTCTTTCGAGTTTTGGACAATGTTCACTTGTGCTTTAATATCCATTGTTTCTGAGTTCACATCGAGAGGCTTTCCATCTTTGTCTAAAATTTGTAAGCGATAATTACCTGCAAAGGATTCTGCAACCGGTTGGTTAGAGCGAATACTAATGCCCACAAAATCAATGGCATTAATGGCTCTTTGACTGCCTACTAATTTAACTTCTTTTGGATCAATATTAACAGACTCTACCTTAAAATCTGATTCTAATTGAAGATCATCAAGTGAAACTTCAACAGCAACCGTCACAACTTTACGCTGTTGGACCTCTACTTTTACTTTAGAAGGCGAGATGGTATAAGTGATTTCATCGGGTAAGCCGTCTATTAATAATAATAGTTCTCGATCACCAATTTGACCTTTAAAAATTTTCTCAGTTTGAACCATAATGTTTTCGCGTGTCACTTGGTTCAAAATATTTTTAGGGCCATCAAGACGAACGGTCACACTTTCTTTAAGATCACTAACGTAAATATCATCGGGATGATCGCCTAAATATAATGGCACATTATACAAAGTCTCCGATGTATTAAAACTAGAAGCTAATTGAGAATTCACGGCTGCATTACGGGCATTGTTTTCGTTAGTAACAAAAGTATAAATAAATAGAGCAAAAATTAATGAAATAATTCCCACAGCCCAGTTTTTTTCAAATATCTTATTCATTATTTTTGCCACCTTTACTTGAGCGCATCCTGTTAAAGAGGGTTTTAAACATATTAGAATCTTGACTTTTTGAGTCTTTTTTTTCTATCTCTGTATAAAGATATTTGTTAAGCAAATCATGTAGTTCTTCTTTATCTAGATCACGATGTAAAAAATCATTCTTTACAATACTAATTGCGCCCGTTTCTTCGGATACTATTAATGTCAAAGCATCTGTTTTCTCTCCCAGTCCAATTGCCGCCCGGTGCCTTGTTCCTAATTCCTTAGGAATTAATTTACTTTCCGAAAGCGGTAAATAACAAGAGGCAGACGCAATTCTAAAGTCATTGATAATGACTGCTCCATCATGCAAAGGCGTGTTGGGAATAAAGATATTGATTAATAATTGACTAGAAATTTCAGAATCTAATGTTGTCCCAGTACTAATATATTCTTCTAAAGAATCTTCACCTTCAATAGAAATGAGCGCTCCAATTTTACGCTTTGACATATAGAGTAAGGATTTTTTTAAATCCTCAATTAACTCTTCACTCGGATTTCTTGAAGATTGTCTATTTCTAAAAAGGATTTTCCCTAAACTTTCTAACGCTTTTCGCAATTCAGCTTGGAATAAAATAATAAGGGCGACTACTCCCCATGAAATAACTTGCCCCAATAGCCAATCGATTGTTTGTAAACCAATTCCTTGACTTACAAATTTGGCAAAAATAATTAAGCCTATTCCTTGCAAAAGATTCATTGCCCGAGATTGTTTAGCATAGCCTATTAATCGATAAATAATGAACCAGACAATGAAAATATCCAGTAAACTCACAAATGGATGGTTGCCTAGGAACTGATTGAGCCACTCTAGCAT
The DNA here is from genome assembly GCF_050409405.1 of Facklamia sp. P13069. Classification (NCBI taxonomy): domain Bacteria; kingdom Bacillati; phylum Bacillota; class Bacilli; order Lactobacillales; family Aerococcaceae; genus Facklamia; species Facklamia sp. P13069. Next base: position 4,302 of record NZ_JBNUPN010000043.1, read on the forward strand.
CCTTTCACCTACTTTCAACTTAATTACTATTTTACCATAGTCTCATTAACCCATGGTAAAATTTATTTATTGACCCGCTGCCTTCTTAAAGTAAAATGATCCGGTATAGGATCTAATCCTCCTTCTCGGAAGGGGTGACATCTTAAAATACGTGCTAAACCCATTAAAGAACCTTTAAGTGCTCCAAACCGCTCAATCGCTTGAATGGTATAACTTGAACAAGTTGGTGAATAGCGACACGAAGGAGGCGTTAAGGGGGAGATGTATTTTTGGTAGAATCTTATCATTCTAATAAATATCTTTTGCATTTTTACCTCCAATCATTACAATAACCATTTTCTTCTATTATAATAGTTTATGTAGAAGTTACCAGTAGGAGGAAAAATATGAACAAATTAGCTACAAAAAAACTACTAGACGCTATGCAGAAAAAAGATATCTCACAATTTTTAATATCTGACCCCTCTACAATTGATTATTTAGTAGGATACCATACAGATCCTGGTGAAAGACTTTTATTATTATCAATTAAGCGTAATGGACAAATGCAACTGATTCTTAACCAATTATTCCCTACTTTTAAGGAAAAAGATAATCTAGCTATTAAATATTATAATGATGGAGAACCCATTATTAGAGAATTAGCTGAAGGTTTAGAGGCTGGTAATATCGGTATTGATAAAAACTGGCCAAGTCATTTTTTAATTAACTTGATGAAACAACATCCTAATGCTGAATATATAAATGGAAGTCCCTTAGTGGATAAAATTCGTGCTATCAAATCAAAAGAAGAAATTGATATCATGCGGGAAGCATCACATCGGAACGATCAAGTCATGCAAGCACTGATTAAAAAGATAGATGCAACCACTAGTGAAAATGAAATAAAAGAACAACTAGCTTCATTATATAAAGAGTACGAATGCGACGGCTTTTCATTTGAACCGATTATTGCCTATGGACCCCATGGTGCTGACCCCCATCATAGTACCGATGATAGTTTACCTCAAGTGGGACAAAGTATCATCATTGATATTGGATCAAGTTATAAAGGATATTGTTCAGATATGACTCGAACTGTCTTTTTTGGCGAAGTGTCCGATAAGCATAAAGAAATCTATCAAACTGTTTTAAAAGCGAACGAAGAGGCTATCAAACAGGTAAAACCAGGGGTGTCATTTGCATCCATTGACTTAACCGCAAGAAAAATCATCGAAGATGCGGGCTATGGTGAATACTTCACTCACCGCACCGGACATTTTATTGGTAGAGACGTCCATGAATATGGGGATGTTAGCCAACATAATCATAATAAAGTAGAAGTGGGAAATGTTTTTTCAATTGAGCCCGGTATCTATCTTCCAGGTGAAATGGGCGTACGCATAGAAGACCTAGTTGTCGTTACAGAAACAGGCTGTGAAGTCATCAACTTAGCGAATAAAGAACTAACCATTCTGCCTAACAAATAAAAAATAACCCTTGTGGCTAATGTAAGCTGCAAGGGTTTCTTAATTTTTTTAATCATGAAGTGCCAGTCCAGCATCATTTAACCATGCATAGACGAGACCAATAACAAGTCCGCCACCAATAAAGTTTGCAACCCAAGCAACAGTCCAAGCTAAAAGAACAGGCACTAACTGAAGAGCTTCTGCTTGATAATTACTAAAAGCAACTAAACTAAATGATCCAAAGTTAGCCACCACATGTTCATAACCTAAAAACACAAACATGAAGATAGCGCCGAAAACAATAACTATCTTAGCAATTTCTTCTTTGGCCAATAAATAACCAACAATTGCTATGTTTACAAAGGTGTTGGCTAAAATCCCTTCGATGAAGATCAAAGCTAAATCTTTACCTAACTTTCCATTTACAGTAGTAACAATAAAGCTTTCAGCAGTCAATTGACTGAAAGCGCCTGTTTGGGCAACGATAAAGGCCGCTACAAAAGCTCCAACTAGATTACCAAGGGTACAAAATAGAAGAATCTGAACGGTCTTGTTAGGACTTATAAACTTGTGATAAGTACCTGCCGTTAAATACATCATATTTGAAGTAACTAATTCTTGATGTAGGAATAAAATAAATAAAAGACCAAAAGCAAATAGGATTGAATAAACGAACTTGCCAATATGAGGAGCTCCAACATTAATATAATCCGCAGCATAAACGCCAATAGCTGTAGCTAATACTAACATAGCTCCTGCATACATAGAACGTACAAAATAACGCGCTTTACTCTGTTCGAACAATCCAACCTTCTTATTTACAGAAGACTCAATGATCTTAACAAACTGTGACTCATTTACAATATTTTCTCTCATTCTTTAACTCCTTTAAAGTTATTTAACAACATTCTATAGTTTAGAGGTTTATTACTTTATTATCAAGTTAAAATAATAGAAATTATAGCAAGAATAATGAAAGTTTAAAGACAGTGAGTGGATATAAGTTTTGAAATTATAACTTAACTAGTATTACAGGGAAATCTTTCTTCAAAAATAAATTGGTTCTATAATTTATAGGGTTGATGGCCGAAGGCCTCAACTCTATTTTTTAC
>NZ_JBNUPN010000044.1:0-6167 GCF_050409405.1 Facklamia sp. P13069
TCCATTTTTAGTTCCTCCTGTTAGAAATAATTTTGATACGTTCGTCATGTTTTATAATGTCATCTTCATTTTTTCCGATACGAACTTCGTGTTCTTTCAACTTTGCATGAATATTTAGACGGTCTTTTTCCGACTGATCCATTCGCGAGTTCCAAATTTTCAGTTCGTATTTAATGTCTTTTAGTGTGTCATTTATGAGATTAACACCCTTGTACGCACCAACAAACATTCCTGTAAGAACCGAAATAAGAAACCACCATTCTTTTATGAAATAAGCCATTTCCTTAACCCACATAAGTTACTCCTCTCGATTTATTCTATTCACTTAATCACAACCACTAATTTTATCTACTATTCTACTTCTTCTGTTGTTTCAGCATTTTCTGGGTCTTCGATTGGGATTTTATCCTTTATGTTCAAAACTTCTTTGTAAAGTGATGGAGTGTCTTCTGGGAACCAATCAGATTGGGAAATGTGATTTTGCAATACTTCATACAATTTACCGTCAAACTTAAAGACATCCCCCTGATCATACTTTTTGCCAATTTCAAAGCCATCATAAGAATTAAAAATAATCTCTTTTTGTTCTTCGTTTAAATCTTTTGCAAAGACCACTGTCTTCATTATTAACTCAGACACTGACTTTACCTTATCCAAATAAGTTTTGATATCTTCTATCTCTTTTGTCTGATTTTTAATTTTCGTGTTCAAGTTTTCTATATCGTTTTCAGCCTTTTTTTCTTTGAAATTTTCTTCAAAGAAAACATCTAAGACACGTTTGACAACTTCATTGTCTTCTGAGTTCATGAAGTTCCCTTCAAGTTCTTTAGTAATTGTATCTATTCCCTTTGAATGTTTACATGTAATAGTCGCTATTGTTTTCTCGATTTCTTGCATATTGTCACTCTTAAAAACGGGATATTTAACCGATACTTCAAACATTACTTAACCTCCTTTTTATTTTTTGTTGCTGCTTTATTCAACTCTTCAGCTTCTTTAGTTTGATAATTTTCTAGATTAAGACGTAAGACTTCATTATTCACTTTTAATATAGCGATTTGTCTTGTAAGATCTTCGATTACGTTACTCACGGCTACATCTTTTATTGTTATTGTTTGTTCACTCATATTAAAATCCCTTCCATATTATTAATTTACTACATAGGCGATATCGTCATTTACCCAAAACTCTGAATAACTTGTTTCTACGCTGCCGTCATTGTACACTCTGTGGCACCTATAAGGTGCTGGGGTGTTCCAAGTAGCTTTATATAAGACTTTGTAGGTGAGGTTTCTATAGGCTGGATCAACCGTCAATCTATATCCGTCTTGGTTATAAATCGTTGATGAATTTAATTTAATTTTAGCCCCTACATAAATTTTGCTACCAGACCCCGTTTCACCACCTGTGTCACTGCTACCTGGATTGACCGTTCCACCTGTATTTGCGCCACTATCAATATTTCTTATAGAACTTTGTAATGTTTTAACAGTTCTTTCAAGATTGGCCAGTCTTGACGCTAGATTTTGTAGGTTTGTATTTATACAAATCCATTTATTAGAGGTGGGCTCGTAAATATAGAAATATCCTTTATCAGACCCATTGCTGTACTTCCATCTGATAGCACCACCACTCATGACATCCTCAATAACAGTGTCGTTATAATAATTGTCCAAACGAAACCCCTGTGGCCTGTCTCCGTGCAATATAGGCCGATATAATCTCACGTCTCCTAACGAACCGTGAACAGCTAAAGATTGTAAATAACTGTTATCAGCACCTGTTGAATAACCAAGAATAAGATTTGCTCCACTTTTTCCTGCTAATGCAAAATCTCCACCTGCTGAATAAGACAAAGCCCCTATCCATTTATTAACATTATTTCGATTGCCATAAACGCGAATGCCGTCAGCAACAAATTCTGTTGAAATTTCATTTGACCCGATTGTTTTTAATACCTTCATGCCGTTTGAGTCGATTTTCGTCATGCTATGCTTACCATTGAACATAGCTTGTATAAGGTTGGCTTCTTGGCCTGTTATATTCTTAGCATTAATATTGATAATGTTTGCCGTTAGGGCGTCTATAGTGCCTATTTTAGCCGTATTAATGGCCGCGTCAGCAATCATAGATGACTTAATTGTTGCGTCTTGGATATAGGTTGTTTCAGGAGTTATTCGGAGAACATTCTTACCAGACGAGTTCTTAGAACTAAAAATAGTTGAACCTGCTTGGACATTGATTTCATTTATAATATCTTCTTTGCTAACTGTGACATTATAAATATCTTCACTCATTTGCTGAACCGTTTTTGAAGTTTCGCCTTGAATGAGGTTAATTATTTTCCCTGCCGTTGTTAAAGTGCTTGTTTTCAAAGAACCATCAGCATTTAGAAATTCAGTTAGAATACCATTTGCGTTAATTTGAAACTTTCCATAGCCGTTAGCGGGGTCTCTCATGGCTAAAGATATGTTATTCAAATTATCGAATATTGTTCTCAGCCTTGAAGCTTCTGAGGTGTTCTTTTCGTAAGGTTTGTTAGGATCCCCAGTCCATAGCATTGTTTGTTCTAAATAATAATCTCCTATGTGACCATAGGCAGAGCCGTCTAAAACATCTTCATGTATAAGTTCTATCGACTGGTCTGCTGAAGTTGGGGAGAAATCAAAACTTAATAGCTTTTTTCCATCTTCTAAATCTTTAATTTTAGGAGAGATTACTTTATTTTTTGATTTTATTTGGAACATAATTCACTTCCTAAATTCTATACTTAACTTCAATGTCTGCGTAGTGGGAGACCACTCCGTTAAACAAGCCATCATTTCTTGCTGCTGATAGTGAGTTATATTTGACTATTAAGTCTTGATTATTTATTGAATATATCTCTTTGTGCATTATCCATTTGCCATTATTTGGTATATATGTTTTGCCATCAAATCTTACAGATATTATATCTTTCCCTATTAAGAAATCACTCTCAACATTTATAGTTATTGGTGAGTAACCTTTCCAACTGTATAGAGTAGTGGACTTATAGATGAGTTTATTAGTGAAAGTTATGGTTGCTTCTCTTGGTTTGGTTCCAACCAAAGTTATTTGGTCTCTTTTTGATTTTGTGATAGTCCCAGAGGTGTCAACGTTTCTGTAGTTGGTTGTTTTGCTGCCGTTCAAGTATTCAACTTCACGATAATAAGAGCGGACACCAGTTATTCCTGATTGCGAAATTCTGGTTTCTCCGATATACATTGTGTCTGTGTTTCGATTAATACTTGAATAAGGAATGGGCTCAGTCTTATATACTTCGCGTTTCCATTCAACGGTAGCTGTACCTTGAATATAGATTTCGTTGACTGGTTGTTTTGTTATAACTTCATAATCTTTAACTATTGTTCCTGTTGGCCGATTATCTTTAACATAAAACTCTTTTGTTGAATAAATGGTCTTGCTACCTTTTTCGCCATTAGTCCTAACATAAGATTCACTAGCTCTTTTATTTCTATCATTGACTGTCTCTCTAACAAAAGGCAAAGACTCAATTGCTGAAGTTTCAACCCATTTTGTTTCTTCTCTGCTAAGCGGAATTGTCAATTCTACACTTTGATTATCTGGGTTCAACGAATAGTTTTTAGAAGCATTTATCAACCTGTTTCCTTTGACCGTAACTCCCTTTGTAATGTCGCTGTACGGTTGTTGAAACTCATAAGGTAAATAATGAACTTTGCCATCTGGTAAGGTCACATAAGATTTTGATCTTTCAACCAATGTTTCTATATCTTCCATAACTGGTTGCCATTTCCCAGTTGAGTCAGATATATATATATTTGATATTAAAACCTCTACATCATTTGTTAAACCTCTATTTGGCTGTATATAAAGCCGATTGGAAGTGCCTTTATTTCCAAATGTTATATACGCATCTACTTTGTGCCTGTTACCATCATTAAGTATCTCTTCAACACCTGGTTGGCTATATGAATATGATTTTAATTGGCCATCAATATATATCTTACTATTTGAAAAACATTTATCTAAATGTCCACCTATATTTTTAAGATTTCCAGAAAGCTTCTGCACATTAAACCTTAAATAATATCTAGTGTTTTCTTTCATATTTTCAAAATTTAATTTTAAGCCGTCATACGCCTTGTCACTAGATGCGACATAAGCTAAACTTTTGCCAAAACTAGAAACGTTTTTATTAAACAATGGTTCTATGGGCACTATATCTAGAAGATTTCTATTATTCTCATCTACGATTTGTTCTGACGGATGTTTTGAATAAGGAGTAGACTCTTTACCTTTTTCTATTTTTATCCATTCAATTTCAGACTCACTATTTACACTCGAAGATATTGGGAAAACATTTATGTGACTATCATCAGCCACAACTCCGGGGTATCTATCAACTTCTTTTTTCCATTTAAAAGTTTTTTTAACAATCCCTTCATTTGAAAAATCTGTTGGAAAGATAATCACAGGAGCAATCAACCCTCCAGAATTATAGACGCCAAAATAACTTTTGTTTTCTCCCAATTTTCCTTTAAGAGTTATTGTATAATACTCCCCAACAATCGGTTTTTCATTTCCAAAATCATATCTAGCTAGAGGATAATTATTATTTTTATGTGGCACCCAAGAATTTAACAACAAATTCTCACCATCACTTACTTTAACTGTGCCTTTTCTTGTTCTCAACTGAACTTTTAAAAGATCACTCTTTTTAAAAACGCCCCAATATCTAAGCTCATTTTCCCTGTCGCTGGATTTGCTTCCATAATTATAAATTGAAACACCTTTAGGGTCTGCAATAGTTACGTCTCCTTGAGTGTGAAATTCACTCAGCCAAAACCCTCCACCAAGATAATCATACTCACGATCGACCCATCTAAGCGTGTCACTATACCGCATCCAAAGTCTACTACCACTATTAAAGTCTCCTTCCACAATAGAGAGATAAGTATCACCTTCAATAATGTCTTCTTTTAATCTACCCCTTCTAATTTGATACTCATTGTTTGTAATGTGTTGATCTGGATTCTCTAAAAGGTTAAAATCTTCTAATTTCTTAGTGATATTCTCATACCAATCAGAAGTGATACTCAATTCATATTCTGGAAACATTCCATGATATAAGGTATCAATTGTAAAATCATCAGTCACATTGTTTTTGATATGACTAGGATATCTTTCATTCTTGGGAACCAGACTAAAATTTATTGGTTTTATTGTCATTCTATCACCTCAAATTCTACTCTCACTTGACTGCTCACTCTTGGTACATATTTGGCAATTGTTCTGAAATGATAATCTTGAGTAACATCAAAACCAGAACCGTTGTGAGTTATTTCTTTAGTTCTATCTTCAAGTAAGAAAGCCCAGTCATCACCGTTTATGTCTGTATCCAGTCGATTGTCTGAGAAAATCATCTCTTGGTCATTACCAGAAATGTCAACCAATATTTCGGCTTGATCAGACAAGCCTTTCAACTTCAATTCAATATCTTCCAGAGCTTTTAAATCATACATAGCTGACCAAGCATAATCGCTAGGATTGCCAGATTTTGTAGAAGTTGTCTTATTATAAGCTATCCCTATGAATTTCTTTCCAGTAGGGTCATCACTCATACCCTTACCACTGGCTGTATCAGCATATTTGATCCAGGTGTATAACGTTTGGCCGTCTACACCTTCCCTGCCATCAGTACCGATCCTGGCCACTGAATATCCATGTTCAACAGTTCCGTCTGTATAATTCCAAGTAGTTCTAGTCCATATATAATCTCCTTGCTTCGCTGTCGGTATGTTTTTTGAATACCCCTTTGTTGGCTTTGTTGTGCCAGAGGTTGAGGTTGCATACTCAATAACGGTACTTGAAACACCCACACCGTCTTTACCAGGAATTCCATCTGACCCTGTATTTCCATCTTGACCAATACGAGAAACAGAGTAAGCACTTTCTGTAGAATTATTGGTATAAGTCCAGGTTGTTTTAGTCCATAGATATTGACCTGGAGGAACTGTTGGGATATTGTTACTCCAACCAGTTGAAGGCTTTCTTGTACCAGAGGTTGACTTTGTGTACTTAATGTCTGTCCTGGCAACTCCTAATCCATCTTTCCCCGGCGCTCCATCTTGCCCATCAGACCCTTTCTGGCCATCTTCACCTTT
>NZ_JBNUPN010000045.1:0-5576 GCF_050409405.1 Facklamia sp. P13069
TCCTTTCTATTTTAGTTACCACTTTTAATAGATCGGACTTCTGTGTTTTTATGTACCAAAAAATAGGATGGAAGGAAGTGTTTTTCTTCCATCCACCCTGTTTATTATAGAACCAAAACAATAAAGCCCTTCAAGTAGTTTCTTCTAACTTGCGTGAGGGGCTTTACTATTGATCGAGCTTTCTATAAAATATTCTATGATTTTCCTACTACTTAAGCTATGCTATACTTAATTTATTCGATTTTAAAGGCGGTGAAGCAGTGAAAAATAATCCAGAGCACTTATTTGTTATCGGAGATATCCACGGAATGAGTGATGAATTAGATCAACTATTAGCAAGTTGGATACCTGAAGAAGAGCGATTGGTCTTTATTGGAGATTATATTGATCGTGGCTATGATAGTTTAGCTGTTTTAAACCGTGTATGGCAACTTCAAAAAGAAAAGAATGCCCTCTGTTTAAGAGGGAACCACGAATCCATGCTCTTAAATTTTTTGCGAAGCCCGCATAATTTTTTTAATCATTACATTATGAATGGTGGAGTAGCGACTATTTGTCAGTTATTAAATATTCCTGAAGAGAAAGTCGTAAAATCACAAGCCAGACGACTAGCTCGTCAAATTAAACAGACTTATCCTAAGCTGGAAACTTGGTTAGAGGGTCTCCCTTATTATTTTGAATATGGAGAATTCATTATTGTTCATGCTGGTGTAGATTTGTCGCTTGAAAACTGGAAAAACACTTCTGATCACGATTTTCTGTGGATTAGAGACAGCTTTCATCAAACAAAGAATTCTACCGGTAAACAAATTATTTTTGGGCACACTCCAACTATGGTGCTTCATCAGAATTACTATAATTCCAATGTTTGGCGTAAAGATATGAAATGGGGAATTGATGGTGGTTGTGTCTTTGGAGGAGAACTGCATGCTATGAAAGTTAGTAAAACGGCAGTAATTCAGATATATTCCGTCCCAGTTTTAGAAGGAGAATGATAGGATGAATAATGAAAACAATCAAGCAAATATTATCAAATCCATTAGCAACGAATTAAATATAGAAGTCAATCAAATTAATGCGGTTCTTAATTTATTGGAGGAAGGGAATACAATCCCTTTTATTTCACGTTACCGTAAAGAAATGACTGGGTCTCTAGATGAGGTTCAAATCTATGATATCGATAAACAGTATCAGTATGCTTTAAATCTCCATCAACGCAAAGAGGATGTCTTAAAAGCGATTGAGGAACAAGGGAAGCTGGATGCTGACCTTCAAGAAAATATTGAACAGGCACAGACATTACAACAAGTAGAAGACTTATATCGTCCCTTTAAGAAAAAACGTCGGACTAAAGCGATGGTGGCTATTGAGAATGGTTTAGAACCTTTAGCAAGTTGGATGCTAACTAATAAAGACTTAGATGTTCCACTGGAGCAAGAGGCCGAAAAATATCTTAACGAGTCGGTTTCATCAGTTGACAAAGCACTCGAAGGAGCCCATGAGATTATTGCTCAAGAAATATCGGATCGAGCAGATTTCCGAGAATTTATTCGAAAATATACAAAATATAATGCCTATTGGACCACTACTTTAAAAGAGCAAGACATTGACGAACGTGGAGTTTATCAAATGTATTACGATTTCCAAGAAAAACTAATGAAAATTGCTGAATATCGTGTCTTAGCCTCCAATCGTGGTGAAAAAGAAGGGGTTCTTTCAGTTAAAATCCAAGTAGATGAGGAACCGGCACTTCAGTATATAGAAAAGCATATTCTAGATGAAGAACTGCCTAACCAACAAAAAGAGCGGATTGAGTTAGCAATTAAAGATGCCTATAAACGGTTTATTCAGCCGGCAATTGAGCGTGAAATTAGGAGTGAACAAACTGAAAGGGCAGATCGCCATGCGATTGCTATTTTTGGAGAGAACTTACGTCATTTACTTTTACAGCCTCCAATGAAGGGCTTTCGCGTACTCGGATTAGACCCTGCTTATCGTACGGGGTGCAAATTGGCGATTATTTCAGAAACTGGTCGTGTGCTAGATAAGGGTGTAATCTATCCGCATCCACCTGCAACTGACTATAAGCGCCAACAAGCAGCGACTATTTTAAAGTCAATGATTGAACAACATCAAGTTGATGTTATTGCTATTGGTAACGGAACAGCAAGTAGAGAATCTGAAGTCTTTGTAAGTGAAGTAGTTAAGCAGATTGACCGGTCTATTCGGTTTATAGTTGTTAATGAGGCAGGCGCTTCTGTATATTCAGCTAGTAAAATAGCTCGTGAAGAATTTCCTGATTATCAAGTAGAAGAAAGAAGTGCAGTTTCTATCGCAAGAAGATTGCAAGATCCTCTAGCAGAGTTGATAAAAATTGATCCGAAATCAATGGGAGTCGGACAATACCAGCACGATGTTAGCCAAAATTTATTGGCAGATGAATTGGATTTTGTCGTTAATATGACAGTCAATCAGGTAGGAGTCGACATTAATACTGCTAGTATTCAATTATTAGAACGTGTATCTGGAATGACCCATGCAACAGCTAAGAATGTGATTCTTTTAAGAGATGAGATTGGTAGGTTTGAGGATCGAAAACAGATTAAAAAAGTGAAACGCATGGGACCAAAAACCTATGAACAAGCTGTTGGTTTCTTACGCATTATAAAAGGAACAAACCCTCTAGATCAGACCTCTATTCACCCAGAATCATACGCAATTGCAGAACGGATTCTAGAAGATAATGGCTTGTCTTTAGATGAAATAGGTCAAGTAGAAAGCAGTCAAATTTTAAAATCTTTAGACACCCAGCAGATTGCTCAAACTTATCAAATTGGAAAAGAAACAGCCAAGGATATCTTGGAAGGCTTGATAAATCCTAGTCAAGATATTCGAGATGGTCAGGATGCGCCTATTTTAAGAGACGATGTTTTGAAGCTGGAAGACTTAGAGGAAAATATGCAGTTACAGGGTGTTGTAAGAAATGTTGTCGACTTTGGCGTTTTTGTTGATATTGGAGTTAAACAGGATGGACTTATCCATATATCTAAATTAAGTTCACCAAAAGGTCGATTCATTAAGCATCCTTCTGAGCTAGTAGCCGTGGGAGATATTGTTGAAGTAGAAGTAATTTCTATTGATCGTGAACGGTCACGCATTGGATTAAAACTAATAAATCCTAAATAAAAGTTGACATAAGCGCTGCCGATTCGTTACAATATATACTATCGTTATTGATAGAGCGGTCGTGGCGGAATGGCAGACGCGCCAGCTTGAGGGGCTGGTATCCTTAAGGATGTGGAAGTTCGAGTCTTCTCGGCCGCATTAGGATTTTGGTTATGGAAGTTATAATAAAAGTTGATATTTTGTGATTATTTAAGTGGTATTTATTCGGTGTTTATATCGGATGGATACCACTTCTTTCTTTATAAAATTAAGAATTCTAGTTAATGATCTAAGTTCTTTCAAACTAATCTACTTATTAACATAAAAATGAAATAGAATGCCTTTTATCAATCTTATTCGATATTTAGCATACTTATGAATGACTAAAATTCTACATCGAACGTTAGTAATTAAGTCACAATTTCCTTCAAGCATTCAAATGTTTAAAAATAACATATCAGCTATAATACTATTGAGCAAAACGATTAAAAAAATTAATGAAAACCATTAATTTACCTTATAGTTTGTGTTAATCTTAACAAGTAGCGACAAATTATCTTGGAAGGAGTGAACCTATATATGAAAGTTATTTATTTATTTATTAACAGGCCTACTTCAGCTGTTTCTAATTAAGAAAGGAATTATTTAATGAATTTTTCAGATATTGTTGTAACACTTAGAGATTATTTATGGGATTATGTTCTTTTATATGCTTTTATTGGAATCGGATTATTTATGACTGTTCGTTTGGGTTTCCCGCAGTTTTCACGTGTTTTTCCTGCTCTGAAACGTATGATATCAGATATTATAAAGGGTAAATCAGCCAAAGAAGGTGGTATGACTCCTTTTCAATCTTTAGCTACAGCCGTTGCGGCTCAAGTAGGGACTGGCAATATAGTAGGGATTGCAACTGCTATTATTGGTGGCGGTCCGGGAGCGGCATTTTGGATGTTGGTTTCTGGCTTTTTAGGAATGTCTACAATGTTTGCTGAAGCTACCATGTCTCAAGTATTTAGGGAGAGGGAAGTTTCAGATGGTACGTTAGTTGGAGGACCTGCGTACTATATTAAAAATGGTTTAAAGCAAAAGTGGCTAGCATATATTTTTGCTGTTTTGTGCATTGTTGCACTTGGATTAGTTGGTATTATGGTTCAGGCTAACTCTATTATTTCGTCAATGAATACGGCTTTTGGTTTAAATCAATTCTTGATAGCCTGTGTTTTAATAGTGGTGGTTGGCTGGATCCTTATTGGAGGAATGGAGCGGATTGGTAAATTTTCTGAGCGTGTTGTTCCTACTATGGCCATATCATATGTTTTAGTGGCATTATTAATTATGATTTTAAACATTGATCAATTGATACCCACTATCAAGTTGATTATTAATAGCGCTTTCAATCCTCAAGCGATAGCTGGAGGAGCGCTAGGAATCAGTGTTCAGCAAGCAATGCGATATGGGTTAGCTAGAGGTTTATTTTCAAATGAGGCCGGAATGGGATCAACCCCCCATTCTCATGCAGTAGCTGTGACTTCACATCCTGCTGAACAAGGCTTTATTGCCATGATTGGTGTTTTTATATGTACTTTTATTATTTGTGTGGCAACGGTCATGATAAATCTTTTAACAGGGGCTTATTCCATTGAAACAATCCAAGCTATGACTCCTCAAGCTTTAGGTGAGTATGGTCAAATCATGACACAAACTGCTTTCCAAATTCAATTTGGAAAAATTGGAGAGTCATTCTTAGCCATCGCCTTATCAAGCTTTTCCTTAACTACAATTGTTGGTTGGTTTTTCTTTGCAGAGTCCAATGTTAAATTTATCTTTGATAATGGGAAAATCATTCATTCTTTTAAGTTAGTTGCTTTGATGGCAATTGCCATGGGTTATTTTGCAAGTCCTGGTGTAGTTTGGGATATTGCTGACTTATCAATGGGGCTAATGGCTTTACCTAATATAATTGCTCTAATCTTTTTGTCAGGTAAAACAGCAGAAGTCCTGAAAGATTATGACAAACAAGTTCAGATCGATGCAGAACATCTATCATGGGATTATAAATACGAAAAGGCTCACTAAACAAATATATTTTCACAAAAAGAACTTCTGAATTGATGTGAACCTCAAAAGTTGGAGTTTGTATTTAAACGGTTAATTGAATGGTATGGATTCGGTATTCAAGCAAAGACATATCGCTCAATTTTTGTTTTATTCTTCTATGATTATAGTGGTGAATATATTGATTAATCTTATTCATCAGTTTCTTATAACTTGTCAGTGGTTCTCCATAATAGGCCTTAAATACATTTTCTGCTCATCGGCTGTCTTGAACGCTGTCACATCAGCGATTAATTTTTGAAGAGGATATTTTGCACTAAAGCGACGATTGAGGGGGTTGGGAGCAATTGTTTCTT
>NZ_JBNUPN010000046.1:0-4538 GCF_050409405.1 Facklamia sp. P13069
AACGCCAGATCCAGATCCAACGCCAGATCCAGATCCAACACCAGATCCAGATCCAACACCAGATTTAGACCAGACTACTCCTAAGGGTGAAGAAGTAACTGTCAATAAGTCAGGGATTTTACTGCCTAATACTGGTTCTGATGAAGGAGAATATGTAGCAATGGGTCTTACTTTGCTGGCAATGGGCTTAGGAATTTCTGTAGCAGAATTAAAAAAACGCCTAAGTGAGAATCAATAAACTGTAGGCTAAGACGCTAGTGTAAGATCTTTAAATAGGACTCTCTTCATTCTTAAATGGATGAAGAGAGTTTTTAAATGGGCGAGTTGTTTTTAAAGACAGAAAGATATATGATTATTTATATAAAAATGATTGAGCTTAATAGCTTTATAGTTTCTTGAGGAGGATAGAAGTTATGGAAAACATACTTTATGGAGAATCACCGATTATTTATAAAAAGCCAATCAAAGATGGAGAGGGCAATGATATAGGTAAGACCATTATTATTGAAGATAATGAAGGAAATATCATTTTAAGTCAGAACATTTTGAATGATAACAATGGGAAATCAGTAAAAGTTAATGTGAATCAATCAGAAAGAGAGGGTGTGTATGGATACACGGTCAATATTTTAAAGCCGACCGGGGAAGAAGAGAAGATATTTTTAGAAAACAAGTCAAGTAATCTTGAAAATGAGCAACCAGTTGTTGAAACTAAAGATTTGAAGGATTTTCAAGAACAAATTATTGGCAAAACATTTGTCATCAAAGATAGCCAAGAAAAGTTGATCGCCACTCACCATATTTTAAATGATCCCGATGGCAAAGAACCTGAGCTTAAAATTATTGCTGAGGGAACGGGTCATAAAGTGATTATTTATAAACCAGATGGTGACTTTGAAGAAGTTTTTGTGGAAAACAAAAAAGTTCCAACCATCGAAAAAATCCCTTTTAAGGATAATCAAGGAAGTATTATAGGATACACTGTTTTAGTTAAAGATGATGCAGAGCGAGTTTTATTGAACGAACATATTTTGATTGGCAAACAAGAAATAGCCCCAGATGTTAAAATCACTTATGATAAAGACGAAAACGGGGATCGAGGTTATTTAATTATAATTACGAATGCAGAGGGGTTGAAAAAAGAAACCTTTATAAAAAATGAAAAAGTCCCTACTATTGAACAGTCAGCATTTAAAGATAAAGAAGGAAACATCATAGGAACAACTATGACTTTAAAAAATGGAGATGGAGAATTGGTTTCGATTGAATATATTTTACATGACAAAGCCATTGAGAAAGTTGAATATTCTATTCAACCTAGCCAAAATGATAAGGGAGAAATAGGTCATTTAGTTATCATAGAAAATCCTGATGGTACAATTAGCAAAACTTTTGTAAAAAGTTAAAGAAAATATAAATACCATCGGATAAAGAGAGTTAAGGTATGATAAAGAGTCTTTGAATGGTGTTAATGAAAAAGAGACAAATTCTAAAGGTGGGAACAACTGAAGAAAAATATATTTTAACTATTGTTCAGAACACTTTTATATGGACCATCAGCCAGTGAAAAAGCCACCCAGCCTGTATGTAAAATGACGGAAAATTTAAGGTATAATTATGCTATTTAGCGGGTAACAAAGTCGAAAAATGGGTGTTGATGAGTAATTGTTGTGATGGGCAAGTTGAGACCTTGATTATATGAGTTTAATCTTAATAAAACTCATCACTTTGACCCTCAAGCACAATAAAGTATTGGCTATCCTAAAAATAGTCAGAGCATGATAGGGATCAATAGAAAGCGCCAAAAAAGTTTTTTAATTCATTAATTCTTTATTATTATCAGTAAGTTAATAATTATTAAACTTTCGAAGGACAGAGCAAACTTTATTAAAAACTTCACAAAATTTTGAATCAGTGTTTACGGTGTAAGGATAAACATGATATACTAGACCTATATGAACTAACAAAGAAATGGGGAAATTGTAAATGTCTAAAACAATGGCGATTAATGCGGGTTCTTCAAGTTTGAAATTCCAAATCATAGAGATGCCTGAAGAAACAGTGGTTTCTAAAGGATTAGTTGAACGTATTGGATTAAGCGATTCAAAATTAGAAATTGAATATACGGACGCTAATGGTGAAGATCAAAAGTTTCAAATAGTCGAAGATATTGCAGATCATGCTCGTGCAGTGGATTTATTACTAACTAAACTTCTAGACTTAGGAGTTATCACAAACTTTGAAGAAATTACCGGTGTCGGACACCGTGTAGTAGCTGGTGGAGAACTCTTCAAGGAGTCTACTCTAGTAGATGAGCAAGTTATCAAAAACATTGAAGAATTGGGAGATTTCGCCCCCTTACATAACCCTGCGGAAGCAGTCGTAATTCGTGTTTTCCAAGAAAAATTACCACATGCTACCATGGCAGCAGTCTTTGATACTTCTTTCCATACTTCAATGCCGGCTGAAAATTATTTATACAGCATTCCGTACGAATACTATGAAAATTACTCCGTTCGTAAATATGGAGCTCATGGGACAAGTCACCAATTTGTGGCCCACCGTGCAGCTGAAATCGTAGGTAAGCCCATTGAAGACCTTAAAATTATTACTTGTCATTTAGGGAACGGAGCTTCAATTACTGCTGTGGAGAAAGGGAAATCTGTTGATACTTCAATGGGCTTCACTCCACTAGCTGGCTTAACAATGGGAACACGTGTCGGTGATATCGATGCATCTGCAATTCCATTCATCATGCAAAAGGAAGGTATTGAAAGCATTGAAGAGATGGTAACTATCTTCAATAAAAAATCTGGTTTACTCGGTATTTCAGGTGTCTCATCCGATATGCGTGATGTGGAAGAAGCTGCAGAAGCAGGAAACGAACGTGCACAACTAGCTCTAGATATTTTCTTCAATCGTATTATTAAATACATTGGACAATATGTAGCAGTGATGAATGGTGTAGATGTGATTGTCTTTACTGCCGGTATCGGTGAAAACTCTAAAGAAACACGTGAAATCACTATGAGAAACTTTGGTTATATGGGTGTTAAGATTGACGAAGAGCGTAATAACACACGCCAAGAAGCCATCGTTTCTACAGATGATTCTACGGTAACAGTTATCAACATTCCTACTAACGAAGAAATTGCGATTGCTCGTGACGTTGAGCGTCTTAAAAATCAAAAATAATCATTAAGATAAGTTGGTTTGAACGTTATTCTCATTTGAGAATGACGTTCTTTTGGTATATTATTAAGGGAAGAAAATAAAGAAGTCTAGAGATACCAAACTGAAGGAGACACATGAATGGCTGAAAATATTATTATAGATGAGCAAGCGATCAATAGAACTCTAAAGAGAATGGCCCACGAAATTGTCGAACGGAATCCGAACGTCCAAGAATTAGTATTAGTAGGAATTAAAACAAGAGGCATATATTTAGCCCATCGTTTAGCTGAAAAAATTTCGCAAATTGAAGCTATTCAAGTAGAGCTAGAAGAGTTAGATATTTCTTTTTACCGTGATGATTTGACCCACAAGTTTAAAAATGAAGCACCTGTTGTTCAACCCCCTCACTTTTCTCACTCAATGCGTGATAAAGTTGTGATTATGGTGGATGATGTTTTATATACAGGTCGAACCATTCGAGCAGGACTGGATGCGATTCTATCGTCAGATCGTCCAGCCAAAATTCAATTGGCAATACTGGTGGATAGAGGTCACCGTGAACTCCCAATTCGCGCTGATTTCGTCGGTAAAAATATCCCGACATCCAGCGAAGAAAAAGTGGCAGTCAAATTAAATGAAGTAGACCAAGCAGAAGAAGTCGTTATCTTACGTAAATAAACGAAGCCCTTCAAAGTTATTAGCTTTGAAGGGCTTTTAATTTGAATGAGTTAATGCGACCTAAGAGTAAAGTAGATGAGCACAGAGACCATGGTAATCAAAATCAAAACAAGGACTAGCCAGACAAGACTCCAAATTTTTAATTGTAAATAGATTAAGATAAAGCCTAAAATAGCTAATAAAAAAAAGGTTAGTGCGATTAGATTGAAAATCCTAAGGTCTTGTAGCTTGAGCAATTTTAGTAAGGAATGTCGGAAGTAAAAAATATAGAGGGCCAAAATCACTAATATCGATGGGAAGGCATAGAGCAAAGCTTGTAGCATTATTAACCTCAATTCTATCTAAAGATTCATTAAAAAAGAGCTGGCAATTGCCAGCTCTCAAAATATATCCGAATCGTGCCGATTCAATAAAGCTAGGTTGAACCCGCTAGCAATCAGGTGGGGTTCTCACGAAATGCTTCTGACTTCCACATGCGATGGCTTGTCATAGGTATTCGATTGAAGAATCCCTAATGTAAAATGTTCGGTCAACACATTGACTATCTCTCGAACACATCAGATATATTTCCTATGTACCTAGTATAACACGATGAGATTGAATTGCAATAGTTTTGTTTGAAAAAATGAAAGCATTGTTAAACGTAAATGATAATGTCTCAAGAGAACACAAATCAAAATGTCCCT
>NZ_JBNUPN010000047.1:0-3865 GCF_050409405.1 Facklamia sp. P13069
GAATAGTTACTAAGTTTAAGCATTTCATTAAGAATTCCTTTCGTTATCACACACTAACCAATGGCCCTATTGAAGGGATTAATAACACGATTATATGTGTCAGGAAGAAAAGAAAAGGAGACCAAGCAACCATTAGTGGCTTAATCTCCTTGGATAGCATCAACCCTATTGGACATAGAGCCTAGTTTTTCTAACTCTTTTAGTATAAACATCAAATTATTTTCATTATATAATAAACTATAAATTTAAACTGATTGTCTTTTTATTTAGCTTCTTAAAAATTTGCTCATTAGTTCTATCTGATGTTCAATAGATAATTTTTTTATTACTCCTAAGCCAGGGTCGCTCCCTTCATCAGCATCTGTAATAAATGTTAAAATACTTCAGTTTCTATGTTTTCTTTTACATATTCTTTACCTTCCAATTCCATTATCTTATTATACTATTCTTTTGGTCTAATAACTGCTTCATGGTATTTATTCGCTGGATCTGTTGGGCTATGATTGGTATCAGATACAAAATGATGAACCCTCAAGTTCTTTTTTTATCACAATCTATAATATGGATTGCTACAGCATGAGGTGAAAAGCCATTTTCCATAAAATCTTTACCCATTACATAATAATCTAAAAACCCTATGTAACCATCTTTTTTAAACGATAAATGATCAGAAGAAAAATATTCATCACCAACATAATCCGCATTTCTTTTTTGTTTATTGAAATTATCAGCTAAAAGTATTTTGTTTATTAAAAGCTTTTTAGACTAATTTCAACTTTGAAAAAATACTTAATCTTCATTAAAAGCTGTCCATTGAATATGCTCATAATGATGATTTATATCTTTCCATTCCGTAACTGTCAATTGATCCATACCTTCAACTATTAATTGAATCATATCTTTATCAATCATATTAACAATTTTAGCTTTTGTAAACATATTATAATCGCCTCCCCCAACAGCACGATATTGAGTGAGCGCTAAATGGTAATATTTTTGCTTATCAATTACTTTTTGTGTTTTTTCATTAATTAATTTGACCACACGCTTACCTATTGGTTGATTCAAATCAACCTCTACAGAAAAACCCGTGTACAAGTCATAATTGTAATGCTTAGGTTTAGGATAAATATAAGAAGGATTTACAGAAATTTTACCGGATGAATCAAAAGTAAAATAAGCAAAATTATGCTCCATCGCTTCAATTATATCCTGACCACTTACTTGGCTAACAGCAATTTGATTATAATAAGGATAAATATTCAATAGTTCTCCTCGCCTAACTTCACCTTGAAAATCTACAAAGTGATCGTTGAGCAAGGATATACCTGCGAAGTCTGCCCCTGTTTCATTCAACATCGTTCTCGTTAAAAACTCAGCAAAAGGATGGCCTTTCACTCTTGCTTGATGAAGGTTTCGAGTGGGCATCTCCATGGGAGCATTCCCTAAGACCTCATCAAGCCAGTTAAGGCTCTGGCTATATTCAGGTTCTAATGGACGAATATTTTCAATTGCTTCGCTAGTTGTAAAAGAGTGTAGAGCCCCTTCAATTGCTGGGGAAGCTTTTTTATCTAAACTCACGATAACTTCACCCACCTTTTCACCACCATAGCCTGGTTGAATGACAAAGGAATCCTTAAAGGGCTGACAAATCTGACGATGTTGATGACCCGTTAATAAAAGATCTATTTCAGGAATCTCACTGATCATCTTATATCCTTGATTTTCTCCAGTTTGAGCCTCTAAGGCCTCTCCCGAAGATAGGTCAGCTTCAAAACCTCCATGATAAGCAACAACTAATAAATCCACTTGAGGTTTTAAAAATTGAGCATACTCTTTAACCGTTTCAAAAGCATCTAAAAATTCTAAGCCTTCATAATTTTCTGGCAACTCCCAGTGTGGTATATAGTGGGTGGTTACACCAATAATTCCGATTTTATAATCTTCAATGTTGATGACATCATAGGCTTTTCCCTTATAGGGCTTTTTGGTTTTTCGATCCACAATATTGCTACATAATATTTGTGCATTTATTAAGTCTAATGCTGTGTCTTGATAGGCCATTCCGTGATTAAATTCATGGTTACCAACAATTTGATAATCATAGTCCAAATCATTCATCATTCGAGCATAAGGAGCCGCACTCTTTGTCACTTGACTGGTATAGCTCGTCATAGGCGATCCTTGAATAAAATCGCCTAAATCAAATTGCAATGTCTTAATCGAATCTTGTTTTAATTGATCAATTAAAGCTGCAGTGTTCTTTAAGGAATACTCAGTCTGATCAGGATGATGGTGCCATTGACCATGTGTATCACTCGTTATTAAAAAGCGGATTTTAAGCATTGTTCCCCTCCAATATCTTGTCCATCGTATATATTTGGCCATACTGAGGATAGAAAACAATTAGACCTTTTGTTTCTAACTCTTGACCAAAAGCCTTTGGTTTAAATGTATGCCATGGAATAACAACTTTTGATTGAATCGTATAACCAATCATCAATAAATCTGCTTGAGAGGCATGACCTGAGACCCCAGCCTGATAGAAATCCCGGCCGTATTCAACCATATTGGTTAAAAACTCCTCATAACCAGCCATAAAGACTCCTAAAGGAACTCCGTTTGAATGTAAATATATTCCAGCTGGTAATTGATAAAGAATTTGATGACGTTCATAATCAATTAATAATAAATAGTCATTCGGCGAAGCCTTCAATTCTTCAGCACTTACCAAAAGACTACTTTCTTCTTCATCCTCATCTAAACAAAAAATATTATCGATTTTGCTTGATATATGTTGTTTAAGCAATTGGTAATACGCTTTATCTACGACAAATCTCCGTTGATGATTTTTAGCTATTTCATTCAATCTTATCAAGCGTTGTATATTTTGTGGATATAAATTAATGGTTATGATGCCTGCTTGTTTTTTACCCAATAAGTGGTCTCTCTCTTTTAATAACTGCCGCTCATTTGAACAAGCTAGATTATGATTTTTTCCCTCAACAGCTAAGTGAGGTGCGAGGTCATCTCCAAAATTAGACAAAGAGGTGCCTTCAATTAATAGTAGGTCTGGTTCAAAAGGATGGGCTTCTTCTACCCACTTGAGCACTTTTTCAGGGTTATAACCATTTAGTCTTAAGTCTCCTGAATAAACAATTTTCAAATCATTCGTTGCAATAAAATAGCACTCGCACCTTCTGTATCATGGTCACTCTCTTTAAAAGTTATCTTGAATGGCCCATGATGAATACTTGTTTGATGAGGAACACTTTGCCAATTAACATCATATTTAGGTAAAAAGGAATTTTTACTAAGTTTTCATAAAAGTTTAATGACTTCTCTGATGTGTATACAGGAATTTGTTCGTTTATTTGTCCTAAGGAACCTAGATGATCAAGGTGCGAGTGAGACAAGCAAATGGCAGTATTCGATGAGCTCACCTCATAAGCAGTTAACGAATTTGAATTTAACTGGCTTTGAGAATAAAATCCTTCTACCTTAGGCAATAAGTTATCTTAAAGGAATTGTTCAGTTAATGATCGATCTAGCAATTGTTTAATATCGGCTCCTACAAATGCTCCAAAATCCATAATCACTTGATGATTATCTTTTTGAAGGCTAATAATATTTCCCCCAATTGTGCCAATTCCACCCAAGAATTCAATCTTTGTTTGACTCATCAACTCTTCCTCTCTTAATAGTTTTTATCTTCACTATCAAGATTTTATCGTACCATATATTGGACCTAAAGTTCTACTTAACTTTTTTATCAAAATAAGCTATATTTTAACTTCATTCTGAACACCTAAAGGGGCTGTATCATAAGTCTCAAACCGAAAAACCACTATAAACGTTGTTTAAA
>NZ_JBNUPN010000048.1:0-3324 GCF_050409405.1 Facklamia sp. P13069
ACTCCGCCAGTAGGGCTCGAACCTACGACATCATGATTAACAGTCATGCGCTCTGCCAGCTGAGCTATGGCGGAATAACTTTGATATGACACGCGTGGCAACGTCCTACTCTCACAGGGTCAAAGACCCAACTACCATCGGCGCTAAGAAGCTTAACTGCTGTGTTCGGCATGGGTACAGGTGTGTCCTTCTTGCCATCATCACCACACAGTGTCATCTCATCGTTATCTTGAGCAATCTCTCAATCACTCAAAACTGAATACACCTCTACTTACCTTGAAATCTCATGGTTAAGTCCTCGACCGATTAGTACTAGTCCGCTCCATATATCGCTATACTTCCACTTCTAGCCTATCTACCTGATCGTCTCTCAGGGGTCTTACTTCTTGCGAATGGGAAATCTCATCTTGAAGCTGGCTTCCCGCTTAGATGCTTTCAGCGGTTATCCATCCCACACATAGCTACCCAGCAATGCTCCTGGCGGAACAACTGGTACACCAGCGGTGTGTCCATCCCGGTCCTCTCGTACTAAGGACAGCTCTTCTCAAATTTCCTACGCCCGCGACGGATAGGGACCGAACTGTCTCACGACGTTCTGAACCCAGCTCGCGTACCGCTTTAATGGGCGAACAGCCCAACCCTTGGGACCGACTTCAGCCCCAGGATGCGATGAGCCGACATCGAGGTGCCAAACCTCCCCGTCGATGTGAACTCTTGGGGGAGATAAGCCTGTTATCCCCAGGGTAGCTTTTATCCGTTGAGCGATGGCCCTTCCATGCGGTACCACCGGATCACTAAGCCCGACTTTCGTCCCTGCTCGACTTGTTGGTCTCGCAGTCAAGCTCCCTTCTGCCTTTGCACTCTACGAATGATTTCCAACCATTCTGAGGGAACCTTTGGGCGCCTCCGTTACTCTTTAGGAGGCGACCGCCCCAGTCAAACTGCCCACCTGACACTGTCTTCCGTGTTCTTCACGCGAGTTAGAGGGTTCATATTACAAGGGTAGTATCCCACCAACGTCTCCTTGCATACTGGCGTACACAGCTCTTTGACTCCTACCTATCCTGTACATGTCACACAAACACTCAATATCAAGTTGCAGTAAAGCTCCATGGGGTCTTTCCGTCCTGTCGCGGGTAACCTGCATCTTCACAGGTACTATAATTTCACCGAGTCTCTCGTTGAGACAGTGCCCAGATCGTTACGCCTTTCGTGCGGGTCGGAACTTACCCGACAAGGAATTTCGCTACCTTAGGACCGTTATAGTTACGGCCGCCGTTTACTGGGGCTTCAATTCGCACCTTCGCTTGCGCTAAGCGCTCCTCTTAACCTTCCAGCACCGGGCAGGCGTCAGCTCCTATACGTCATCTTGCGATTTAGCAGAAACCTGTGTTTTTGATAAACAGTCGCCTGGGCCTATTCACTGCGGCTGACTTGCGTCAGCACCCCTTCTCCCGAAGTTACGGGGTCATTTTGCCGA
Organism: Facklamia sp. P13069; assembly: GCF_050409405.1. Classification (NCBI taxonomy): domain Bacteria; kingdom Bacillati; phylum Bacillota; class Bacilli; order Lactobacillales; family Aerococcaceae; genus Facklamia; species Facklamia sp. P13069. Next base: position 1,481 of record NZ_JBNUPN010000048.1, read on the forward strand.
GTTCCTTAACGAGAGTTCTCTCGCTCACCTTAGTGTTCTCCACTTGACTACCTGTGTCGGTTTGCGGTACGGGTTGGTTATACTAGCTAGAAGCTTTTCTCGACAGTTTGATTATCCACCTTCGCTACTATTATTTCGCTCCAGGTCACAACTCATCATTAATTGTAAGCATTTGACTCACCATCTCACTCGTTGCTTCTACAGACTTTTCCATCAGTCTGCGTGGATTTACCTCCTGTGTCCCTCCATTGCTTAAATCGTATTTCCCAAGTACAGGAATCTCTACCTGTTGTCCATCGCATACGCCGTTCGGCTTTTGCTTAGGGCCCGACTTACCCAGGGCGGACGAGCCTTCCCCTGGAAACCTTAGTCTATCGGTGGACAGGATTCTCACCTGTCTTTCGCTACTCATACCGGCATTCTCACTTCTATGCGCTCCACTGCTCCTTACGGTACAGCTTCTCCGCACATAGAACGCTCTCCTACCATCCTAATAAATTAGAATCCACAGCTTCGGTGGACTGTTTAGCCCCGGTACATTTTCGGCGCAGGGTCACTCGACTAGTGAGCTATTACGCACTCTTTAAATGATGGCTGCTTCTAAGCCAACATCCTAGCTGTCTAGGCAACCCCACATCCTTTTCCACTTAACAGTTACTTTGGGACCTTAGCTGGTGGTCTGGGCTGTTTCCCTTTCGACTACGGATCTTATCACTCGCAGTCTGACTCCCAGAGATGAGTTTGTGGCATTCGGAGTTTATCTAGATTCGGTAACCCGAATGGGCCCCTAGTCCAAACAGTGCTCTACCTCCACATCTCTTACTCTGAGGCTATACCTAAATATATTTCGGAGAGAACCAGCTATCTCCAGGTTCGATTGGAATTTCTCCGCTACCCACACGTCATCTCCACACTTTTCAACGTATGTGAGTTCGGTCCTCCAGTGCGTCTTACCACACCTTCAACCTGCACATGGGTAGGTCACCTGGTTTCGGGTCGACGACACCTGACTAACGCCCTATTCAGACTCGCTTTCGCTACGGCTCCGTATCTTCTACTTAACCTTGCCAACTATCGTCACTCGCCGGTTCATTCTACAAAAGGCACGCCATCACCCCTTAACGGGCTCTGACTACTTGTAAGCACACGGTTTCAGGTACTCTTTCACTCCCCTTCCGGGGTGCTTTTCACCTTTCCCTCACGGTACTGGTTCACTATCGGTCACTAGGGAGTATTTAGCCTTACCAGATGGTCCTGGTGGATTCCGACGGGATTTCTCGTGTCCCGCCGTACTCAGGATACTCCTGAGCCTGTTGATCTTTCGCATACGGGGGTCTCACCCTCTCTGCCGCCCCTTCCCATGGGCTTCTACTAAATCGTCTGGTCTCGTGATGGAGTCCTTCAACCCCAACGTGCATGCACGCTGGTTTGGGCTCTTCCCCGTTCGCTCGCCGCTACTTAGGGAATCATTCTTATTTTCTTTTCCTGCAGTTACTTAGATGTTTCAGTTCTCTGCGTCTACCTTCCTTGCGGATAATGATCTTTTACAATCATTGGGTTCCCCCATTCGGAAATCTCCGGTTCTTAGCGTACTTACCGCTCCCCGAAGCATATCGCTGTTCGTCGCGTCCTTCATCGGCTCCTAGTGCCAAGGCATTCACCGTGCGCCCTTTATTGCTTAACCACAATATTTTCGCTTATTTTTTAACTCTATGATGTTACTCATAGACTCGGTCAATTTCTCGGTTCATTATATCTTTTTTTTAAGAAATAATGTGATTGTCATACCTCGCATCGAGAATATGATCAATCTTGTTTGGTGTATTCAGTTTTCAATGATCGAT
>NZ_JBNUPN010000049.1:0-2997 GCF_050409405.1 Facklamia sp. P13069
AGCCCTCTAAATCACCATAGGTTGGTGATTTAGAGGACTTTGTCTACAGTCTGAACCTTACAAAAATGTAAGGTTCTTTTACAATTTGTAAGTTTTGATAAAGGCTGATAATTAAATATTCCTATAGACTTGATTTAAGAAATAGAGGGGGGACTAGTTTATGTTATTAAGTGTAGAACATGTTGAAAAAATATACAGTGGGAGAGGCAATAAGACTATCGCCTTAAGAGATGTTAATTTTGCTATTAATGAAGGAGAATATGTAGCTATTATGGGAGAGTCAGGGTCGGGGAAATCAACTTTACTGAATATTTTAGCGACTTTTGATCAACCGACTGCCGGTCGTGTCTTGATAAATGATTTTGATTTGTCGGGGCTTAAAGAAGAGCAAATTGCCAGTTTTCGCCGTGAGAAGCTAGGGTTTGTTTTTCAAGATTTTAATTTATTAGATGGATTTACCAACCGGGACAATATCCTCTTACCAATGGTTTTATCACAGAAATCAGTGGTTGAAATGGAAGAACAACTTAAAAGGGTAGCTAGTTTGGTGGGGGTAGAGGCACTATTAGATAAATATCCCTATGAAATATCAGGAGGCCAAGCGCAACGGATTGCAATTTCTCGTGCTCTAATCAATCAACCGGATATTATTCTAGCTGATGAACCCACTGGGGCCTTAGATTCAAAGACTTCTGAACAGATTATGCAAATTTTTGTAAAATTAAATCAAGCAAGTAATACGATTTTGATGGTCACTCACTCGATAAAGGCAGCGTCTTCTGCTAACCGAGTTTTGTTTATCAAAGATGGCGTCATTTATCATGAAATATATCGAGGCCAACAATCATCACTTGATTTTCAAGATGCGATTGCTGACGCCTTAGCGATGTTGAATGGACGGAGGGAAGCAAAATGCTAAGTATGTCGACTGTTATCCGTAAGTCAGCTATAAAATCAATGAAGTCGAACAAAGAACTTTTTTTACCTTTCAGTCTTGCTTCCATTATTCTGTTTGCTTTAGAATATATTATTTTATCGCTCACTGGCAATCAATATATTATCGAACGGTCAGCCAGTTTAAATTCTATATTGATGATTGGTGTTTTCTTTGCGACTCTTTTGAATATTATTATTGTTTTGTACGCTTCTAGCTTTATACGAAAAAAGTTAACGCAAGAATTTGGTCTCTATTCCATTCTAGGATTAGCCAAAAAGCATGTAGGTCGTATTTCGTTCATTCAATTTACGATTGTCCTCTTAGTTAATGCTTTATTTAGTGTTTTAATAGGTTATTTAAGTGGTAATTTTTTGTTTGTCTTATTTAATCGTTTAATGAAGGATACCGGAGCCGGATTTATGGATTATCCTTTTGATCCTAAAGCGGCCCTAGAAACCTTAGTATTGATGGTGGGAACTTACGCTATTATCTATCTCTTATCCATCTTAAAAATTCATCGTTTACAGTCGCTGGATTTGATGAAGGATAGCCGTAAGGGACAAGGGCGAGTTAAGAACCGCTGGATTATTTTGGCGATATGTTTAATCACCTTAGCGGCTGGCTATTATATTGCTCTTACTACTCAAGGTGTTTTAGATTCACTGTCTATGATTTTTATCGCTATTTTCTTAGTGATGATCGGAACATATTCTTTTTTCATGGCTTTTATGGTGTTTGTGTTGAAATTGATGCAAAAAAATAAGCGCTATTATTATCAACCCACTCATTTCTTAAGTACTTCAGGCATGTTGCAGAGAATAAGTAAAAATGCCACATCATTAGCCTCGATAACCATTTTAGCCACTGGTATTATGATGGTCTTGGCAATGACCTTAACCACCTATCGCAATATGGAAGCAGCTGCTGAAGGTTCCATGCCAAGAGAGTATGAAATAACTTTTGCTCCTTCTCAAGCCTATGAAAAAACAACAGAGGAACAATTAGAATTGTTACGAAATTTTCAAGCAGAACTTCAATCAACTGATTTGATTTCGAACAATTTAATTGAGACAAATGCGATGGAGGCTGTCTTGATTAAAGAAGATCATATTTATCCTTTGTTAGAGCCTGGTCAAAAGCAAAAAGTGGAAGAAGGAGAGCATAGCTTTGTTATTCTCGGGTTAAAGGCAGATTATCTAGCTAGATATCCCGATGAATCTGTTCCAGAAGATCAGTGGGTTCTTGCTTCTAATTTAAAGGATGTATCACATTGGGAAAAAATTTATTGGAAAGATGGATTAGAACGCGCGGTCTATATTGGTAAAGGTGAAATTATTCCTTATACCATTGGTGTTGATGCACTGTATTTTGGTGTCAATTCTTTAGCAGAGTTACAAGCGATGCAAAGGTATTTATTAGATAAGTCCGATATAGAATTATCCACTGTAAGCTCTTTATATTTTGATTTGAAAGAGCCTCAGTTTGAAAAAACAGTTCAAAAATTGGTTGATGAGCAAGGCTTTTTCATGGAGAGTAAGGCCTATAAAAAGGAGTTGCTCTATCAGCTTAATGGTGGCTTATTATTTATCGGTCTTATCGTTTCAAGTGTACTGATAATAGGAATGATCTTGATGCTTTACTTCAAGCAAATATCAGAAGGTTATGCAGATAAAAAGAATTATCAAATTATGAAACAAGTGGGCTTACCTTTACAATTAATTAAGAAAACCATCCGCTCTCAAGTACTTTGGTTTTTCTTCTTACCTTTAATCATTGCAGTTGTTCATAATCTGTTTGCGAGTCAAATTATATTCAAACTGTTAGGTTTATTAGGTGTTAATAATTTTAATGATTATTTGTTTAGCTTCAGTATGGTCCTATCGGGATTTATTCTATTCTATCTGATTTTCTACCATCTAACTTCTCGGTCATACTACCGCATTATCAATCAAGAAGATTAAATAAAAACACCTGCTTTTTTTAAAAAGAAAGCAGGTGTTTTAAGTATTGGTTCTATAATTTATAGGGTTGATGGCCGAAGGCCTCAACTCTATTTTTTA
>NZ_JBNUPN010000050.1:0-2977 GCF_050409405.1 Facklamia sp. P13069
CGCCATGCTTATGGCTGTAAAAACGACTCTCATTTCAAAAATAGAATACTTTTAATATCAAGATTATATGTGTCAGGAAGAAAAGGAGTAGGAGGCTAGCCATTAGTTGACTAGCCGACCTCTCACACCACCGTACGTACGGTTCCGTATACGGCGGTTCCCTAGTTTACACACACTTTAGTATAATGCTTGAGTTTCATCTGAGGTTGGTGTCGTTACAGTAACTGTCACATCCACAATTTCTGTTGAACCGTCTGGATAAGTCACTTTCACAAGTCCTGTGTAGTTACCAGGGGTGGTCGTATCAATCGTACCAACAGGGGTGACGTCTTCAAAAGTTGGATTTCCTGGGAATTTAGGGTTGACCACATATTCCGGAATACTAACATTATTAATTAAATCAGCTTTTCCACCTATACCAATAATTTCAGGTGTCACAGTAGGCACATAGATATCCGATTGTAAAGCTTCGGGTGTTTTTATAGTTACTGGAACGGTTACAATTTCAAATGTTCCATCTGAATAAATTACTTTTACTCGTCCTACATATTCACCGGGGGTTGTATTATCTATTCCCTCCTCCGGAGTCACATCTTCAAATTTAGGTATTCCTGGATAGTTAGAGTCTTATATATATAGCTAGGGACAAAACATTCTCGATTAGATTCACTATTTCTCCAATTTCAATCACTTCTGAAATTACTGTCGGATTATATATGTTGGATTTTTTATCTAAAACGGTAACCGGAACATCAACGATTTCTGATGTGTTGTCTGGATAAGTCACTTTCACTTTTCCAATGTATTCACCAGGTGTTGTACTATCAATCGCACCGGCCAAAGTCACATCTTCAAATATCAATACTCCATCATTATCAGGGTCAACAACAAAAATTGGAACAGTAACATTATCTGTTAAGTTAATCGTATCTCCAACAAGAATTGTTTCTGGTGTTACTTTTGGAGTATATATTTCATTTTAAGGAACTACCGAATTAATTACTACTACTGGCACATTGATCGTCTCAAAACTTCCATCTGGATAAATTACTTTAACATTTCCTGTATACTCACCCGCTTTAGTAGTATCAATTACACCAGATGGTGTAATATCTTCAAATTTCGGCTGTCCTTTAAAGTCCAGATCTTTAACATAGTCGGGCACTTTCACATGATCAATTAAATGGACTGTTTCTCCTATTTCAATCGACTCGACAGTAGCCTGCGGATTAAATTTATCTGCTTGTAATGGGTCGTTCGGCGATTCTATTAGCTTTTGGTCAGCTTTACTAACAGCATCATCTGTTAGGGATACTGAGACTTCAGGCGCTATGTCTTGAGTAGATACACTGACTTGATTTGCTCCTGATAGAAAGAAAAACGAAGAAATCAAAACAGAAAATGAACCAACAGTAAACTTTCTAATAGCATACTTATTATCTTGGTCCATTGACCGACATTTTTTTAATAATTGTTATTTTTCCCTACCACAATGTCACTCCTGTTCCTTAAGTCAAACTATGAAAATTTAAAAATATTTAGAGTCGTTTCGACAAGCCCATCTTATACTATTCTCTTGAAATTCTCAAATAAATGACTAGTGATATTCGTTTGTTTATTACTACTGTCACCACCTGAATGAAAGCTTCTAGCTATCGATCTCATTACTAATTTGTTGACTTAAAATAGTCAAATTGACTTCATTTTATTAGTTTCTTAACTTTTAGTTCTATATTTTATTTTTTGATTAATTTTTTTAATCTGCGATTTAATATAGAAATAATTAGCTAGCCAAATGCCACAGTAAATGATGGTATTAATTAATCCAATAGACAGAATACCTGTTAACCCACGTTGCCAATGTAAATAATAGCCAGCAGCTAACAAAGGTAGAATTATGACTACAAAATGAAGCACAGTATTTAAAAGCAGACTTCTTTTTTCGTTTTTCATAATTGTGTTAGCACTTGCTTGTATGATTCCCAATAGCATGTAAATAATTGTTTGAATAGTAACTGCCGTTAAAATCGAATCATATTGTTTTAAAAAACTAGGAACTCCGGGAACGTACTCACCATATATATATGAAAACCATAAATTAAGTAAATGACCAATTCCTACTCCGATAAATCCACCGCAAATCATTTTTTTTAACTGTTCCATTGAATATCTCCTCCTTATATTCCTAACGCTTCCTTAAATTTTTTTAGACTTCTTCTAGAGACAAACAACACTTCATTATTCATTAACTCTACAGCAATTGTTCCCTTGTAAGAAAGGTCAAGTCTTTTTACATAATCTAAGTTAATTAACTCTCCTTGAGAAATACGGATAAAATTCATCAATCCAAAACGTTCTTCTAAATCATACATTCTTAATCGGATGAGATAATCAGACTCAAGTGACTGTGCATATACTTTTTTATTGTCGGTATAAAACTTTATAATCTCATTCAGCTCAAGTAAAGTGGCTTTATCTGATTGAAAGCCGATGATTTTTTTCATCGTAGAAGATTCAATCAAACTCTGAACCAATTCAACATCACGATTCATTGAGTTTGCCATCACTTTAACAAGCGTTTCCTCGAATGTAGGATCAATCTCTATTTCTAATTTCATTTTAGTCCTCCTTCCGTATTCATTGTATTTAGTTTATAAGAAGCTGAAAACAGTTGCCACACTATTTGGATAAACGGTTCTTCGAGTAGGCTATGTGGTATAAATACTATGATGAATGCGTTTATATTTAGCGACCATCCTCCGTAGCAAATTAAGAAGAATATGTTTCTTTAAAGTTAACCATTTTTTCTTGTTGACCTAGCCGAAGATTCTAAAATTTAGGGTGAATTGTAAAATGAACTTAGCCATTTAAAATAGAAAAAGAGCCAGTGAGTCTGGTAATCTATGTAGTAACAACACAAACATGTTAGACGATAATACATATGTGACATAAAACAAATAAAAATAGGGAGCTTCTG
>NZ_JBNUPN010000051.1:0-2232 GCF_050409405.1 Facklamia sp. P13069
CTCATGAGCGAGGCCTACTTTGTTCTAGGTGGCTAAGTTCTATTTGCAATTTATATAAAAGTTTAAACTATGAATTTTCCAAACATTTTTACAGAAATAGTAATAAAGAGTTAGAATTTAAATTTCTAATGAAACATTGGATTTCAAATCAAAGTGGAGGAGATGATCTTGTATTTAGTGAAGTGTTTACACAAAAAATATGAATAAGGAAAATCCATTTCATGCTCTTTATGAATTAGACTATATCAGTCAAAAAAGCTACCCTCATGATATAAGTGCTAGTCATGGATTTGGACAATTTATAAGCTTGGAGGGTGAAAAATATTTTAGAGATTATTATATAGGTTTTGTAAAAAAAAAATAGTGCAGTAAAAAAAAGATATGTGAATAAAGAAGATGAATTTGTCTATGAAATTGAAGCACATATTTATAAATTAAACCGAAATGTAATAAAAGAAAAGATAGATTATAGTGGGGATCTAAAACCTGAAACAATTGAGCGTATTAAGCAAAATGTTCTTAATGCAAATCCTAATATCAACAATGTAAAAGATATAAAAATTTCTGAAGATAAACTAATTATTGAAACATGGAATAGATATTATACAGGGGTAGCTTTTATTGAATATCCTTTAGAGGATTTATATACGAGGGTAACTAATGCATCATCTCAAACAGAAAATACTGATACCAAGGATCAAGAGAGTCAGACAAAAAGTGAAGTAAAAGTGAAATATCAATACCAAGATGGAAAGGTATATAAGGAATATATAGCTTTATTTGAAAAAAAACAGGTGATAGATTCTTCTGATCTTGAAATGCTTGATGATAATATGAGTTTTAACGATGATTTCGTGAGCTATACAGTAAAAGGTGATGGTAATGATAGTATTATCAGAATAGTAAAAAAATCTGAAAGTAATGCTCAGACTCAGACAGAAAATACAAAGACGGAGAATAAGGAAACTCAAACAGAAATTACTAAGAATGATATTTCCAAAATAGAAAAGGAATCTAAAGTTCTTCAAGAAAAACTTGATAAATTAAACAAGGAAACTAAGGATAAGGATAAATTAAACGATAAGCAAAAAGAGAAAATTAAAGAGCTTTAAGAAAGAATAGATAGCCTGAAAGAAAAACTTGATAAAGGCAAGGAAGATAAAAACTTATCACAAGATATGAAAAAAGAGATGGATAAACTAATTGAGAAGATTAAGGAGCTTGATAAAAAGATGAATGAGCTTGGAAAAACTCCTATTTCGCATAAATTAGTTGAAACTCCAGTTAGTCCTACTTCACAAATCAAATTAAAAACAGGAGATTTACCACAAACATCTGTAAGAGATATCAAAAAAGATTCATTGCCACAGGATAGTAGAAAAAGTAATACAAAGGATATAAATACCGGAAAAAGCAATGATAAAGAAAAAGAAATTCGTTATCCAAATAAGCTGACACCAAAACAGCCTTCCAATAATAGTAGTAATAGTTCACAGATGGATGATTCAAATAAAAATGTAAATACCAATAAAGGAGTTGCTTCAGCTCCATCAAAGGCAAGAGGAACTGTTACTGAGAATAAGGATAATGCGAACAATGACTACCCAATTCACCATAATGAAAGTGAAGAAAATAATTTAAGCCATATGTATTCAGCAGATGCAAGACAGTTTGTTACCTTTACAACTAAAAATGGTAAAACTTTTCACTTAATTATTAACCATGATGAGGATAGCGAAAATGTGATGCTTTTAACAGAAGTATCTGAAGATGATCTCCTTAATATGGTTGAGAAGAAAGAAGAACCAAAACAAGAAATTACAAAGGAAGAACCGGCAAAAGAAGAACCTAAGCCTGTGAAAAAAGAAGAAAGTAGCAATACAGGAACATACTTAATCCTTGCTCTTGTAATAGTAGGAGCATTAGGAGCAGGATATTATTTCAAGGTTATTAAAAAAAAGGAAGATAAGGAGCTTGAAGATTTTGAGGAGGAAGATGATGATTTCTTTTCAGAGGCAGAGGAAAGTGAAAATGAACTAGATGAGTCGTTGGAAACAGAAGATAAAGAAGATGATGAGTTAGAGTAAGTTTGTACTAAAACTATATAATATTTGGGACGAAAAACAGGGTGAGAGAGTAAAATTTTTCGCCCTTATTACTTTTTAAAAACTATTTATTGTGTCAACCGTAAATGAAAATGTCCTGAAATTTTAAAAATTTGCGGGATAAAAC
>NZ_JBNUPN010000052.1:0-1807 GCF_050409405.1 Facklamia sp. P13069
AATATCAAGATTATATGTGTCAGGAAGAAAAGAAAAGGAGACCAAGCAACCGTTAGTGGCTTAATCTCCTTGGATAGCATCAACCCTATTGGACATAGAGCCTTAAATCTTCAATCTCTCATCTTTTCATAGATCTACTGATTTTATATTTTTTCTATAATATTTATTCCATTATCTATGGCATCTTCAAACTTTATGTCTCTAGCGTAGAGATTTTTCTTCGAATACGCTTGCCACCTTTTTAAAAAAGCTTCATCTGTTTTTAACATTTCCATTAGACTGATGATTTTATCTGTATCAAATTCCGTTTTTCTATAGTTAAATGTTTGAATACAAGCCTCTTTTAATATATCAATCTCTATTTCCTTATCTTTTAATTTATAAATTATATAAAGATCATAATAATCCTTACTTCTGCTATTTAAAAATCCTCTTGAATAAATTGTTTGAATTTCTTCTGCTAATATTGTTTCTATGGGATAAGCTTTAATTAAAATATCTTTTTGTCCAAAAGCACTTATATATTTATAGTCTATGGGATAGGGTGTAATAACATCTCCTGTTGCAATATCAAGAGGTACGATTTGTCTTATATTCTCCATTCTACAAAGTATACTTACACGAAACCCTCCATACTGGTCATCTTCCTTAATTGTACTTATTCCATGTGTTTTATAGAATATATCATCTGAAGATTTTGTTTCCAGTGCTTCTTGTAATATTTTTAATATATTTTCTTCTGATAAGTGCATATTTCTCAAAAGAAAGTCTATATCTACTGTACTTCTTGAATCTATACCTACTACATTAGATAGAAGAAAACCTCCTTTAAAAACAAAGTTTTCATGATATTTACTCTGTGATAATTTTTTTAATATGCTTTCCAAAAAATAATATAGCATTACTGAATTAAATGGAAGTCCAGTTTCTTTGCTTATCTTGTGACAAATAGCGGTTAGTTTTGCTTTATTCATATACCACCTCCATAACTTCCTTTACTTTATCTTCTATTCCCATTTTTCTTGCTATTTCATAAAGAGAATGTATATCCTTATCCTTATATTTAGAATATGAACGAATGAGTTTTACATAAACTTCAACATCCATTTTTTCTTTGTTAGAAATAAAATCACAAAGTGTTCTTTCGTAGGAATAAACATTAACAGTATTTCCAAACATTGTCTTTTTCTGGATAATGCCTAAGTCATAAATAGATTTTTTTACATAATTAACATTAAGTGTATCTTGCTTTTCATTAAATTTGTAGCCATTGTAAACTGTAACATCCATTATCCATGGAATTTTGTCCGTTACTCCAAGTATAAACAAAGCTGTCTCATAGGAAAATATTGCCTTTTTATACTGATATTGAAAAAAATAGTAGTCATCATAATCACCATCTTTAGTAATATATATTCCTTTTTGAACTCTAAACAATTTTCCTTCTTTTACTAGTCTACCTAAATATACTGTAGGTATATTATTTTCTCTGCAATAAGTAGATGTTATAATACCACCTGACTTTTTAAGATGTCTTTCAATTTGCTTTCTATGATTCATTATATTCATCTCCTTGTTGCATTTACACTTATATTATATACTTTTATTAGTGTATTTACAACAAAGCTTTGAATTCATATCCAATTTATTTCAATTACACAATCCATTATTTTACTTGGCTCTGCTTTCCTACTCTGCTTTTAAAGTTCTATAATAATAGGGTGGATGGAAGAAAAAAACACTTCCTTCCACCCTATTTTTTGGTACATAAAAACACAGAAGTCCGATCTATTAAAAGTGGTAACTA
>NZ_JBNUPN010000054.1:0-1562 GCF_050409405.1 Facklamia sp. P13069
GGCTCTTTGTCAAATAGGGTTGATGAGTAGGTGAGGTAACCGACTGGTTACTTCACCTCTTTTTTTACAGATCAACAATTATTATAAGCGCATGAATGATCGACCGGTTTTATTATGAGATAAATTGTCAAAAAGCAACCGACGTAGATGATTGATTGGGCAAGTATAAGCGCATCATCAATAAAATTCTATTTTTAAAATGTGAATAATTACGATAGCCATAGGCATTTCGTTTCAGCACCTTGATTTTATTGTTTAGCCCTTCAATTGGGCCATTCGTTAAGGTTGAATAGTTAAAGGTGTTTTGAATAAAAGTGTGATAGCGTCTAAAGGTTCTTAAAACGGTCTTTAATTTTTTTGAAACGGGTAATGTTAGGCCATAGTTGACCCAAAACTCAAATCGATCGATTCGAAGGTCTTGAAGGGCTTCTCTTAAATGATGAACGACCTCGTAAGTGACTTTTAATTCGCTACTTGATGCTAATAAATAATCAACGATACCACTGGTGTTTGTGATCCAATCAAATAATCGATAGCGCTGATAAGTAGTGGTGTGTAATTTATTTCTTGGTGTCATGATTAGGCGCCAGTAGCGTTTATGTTTATTGTACAGTCGATTGTCTTTGTTTCGGAAGGTGTTCATCACATGAATTCGTGTCCGATTCAGCTCACGATTTAAAGCTTGAATGAGATGGAATTTATCAATAATAATTTGTGCTTTTGGAAAAACTTTTTGAATTAAATCCATATACGGTCGGTACATATCAATCGTTATCGTTTGAACCGATTGACGGGTTTCCAACGGAAATTGTTGAAAATAACGGATTAATGAAGACTGTTTGCGATCAAAGAACAAATCAACTAATCGATGCGTTTTAGCGTCACAGTAAATGAAACTCATCGCAGCATCAATCGTTCGAACACTTTTAAATTCATCAAAACAAAGGTGTTGTGGTAAGGAATGTAGCGGTTTGAATTGAAGGTGCTGTGCCATTTGATTCGTCACACGACGGACTGTATGAATCGATACATGCACCAGTTGAGCGATATAAGTTTCTGATATCGTATGTGTTAACTGATCAGCGATATATCGTTTCAAATGATTAGATAGATGACAGTGACGAGCGACTTCAGGCGTTTGAGCGGTAAAGGATGAGTGACAAGATTTACAGTAATAACGCTGTTTTTTTAAATCTAAATAAGTGGGATAACCTGCCATCGGTATTAATTGAATGCGCGATGTACGAGAGCCATTTTTAACGATTGAATAGTTAATTGCTGATTGCCCACAACAAGGGCAATGACTAATAGGCTCTATTAATTGACCTGTTAATAAGAAAGATAAACGGCCTTTAATCGAAATTTTTGAAAATTTTTGGTCATTAATTGTGATGTTTTTATCGTTTAATCCGAGTAAAGATGATATAATGTGTGACATGGGACAGCTCTCCTTTATTGTGGTTTAGTCGCTTATAATATACAGGAGATCTGTCCTTTTTTGTACCCTAAAGTAAAAAATAGAGTTGAGGCCTTCGGCCATCAACCCTATAAATTATAGAACC
>NZ_JBNUPN010000055.1:0-938 GCF_050409405.1 Facklamia sp. P13069
TCCTAGTATTATTTTTAGAGGAAAATAATCATCTGTTGCTCTAAAAAGCACTTAAATCGACATTTCGTTTCCTTAGCAGAAGGTTTGAACCCAGTATTCGTCTTTATTATCTGCGGTTGTCATAATTTTGACATGAAGCCCTCTAGTAACATCAGAAACTTTTTTTATAACTTGATTTTTTCTCCAACAAATCGTTCATCCGATTTTAAAACTTCTTCTAATACACCTAAAAACCTCATTATTGTTCCTACACGTGACTTACTATATCTCCCACATTATAGACTAATACTTCACAAATTCTTCCACGAACATCTATACTCACAATTTGATTCTTGCTAAGTTTTGCCAAGGTTGCTGAAGATATTCTTTCTTCTATTCGCAAATCTTTTTTATACATTTTTCGCTCTTCTAAAATTTTCCAGAGCTTACTGTAATCAAATGCCATTCTTTTATCTCTCAATAACAAGCTAAATCTTACTATTTGACAATGATCAGAATAATCCCAGCCATTATTAAGATAACCCCAATCCCTAATTCAATTAAACCAACTCTACGTGCATAAGATTCTATGTCACTTCCAGCTTTATAATCTGATTCAAATCCATTGATTAGATTGTATTTCTTTTTAAAATAGATTAGATATCCAAACATGCAGAAAGTAATTCCTAATCCAATCAATACTATCTTTAATAAAGTCATTAATATCTCCTCCATAATTTTAGCTAATCATCAAAAACAGCTGAAATTTTTCGTCTTTTATTTCTTAAAGATAATTATATCAAACACAACTTTGCTTTTAAATAAAGGCTCTATAATAAATAGGGTTGATGGAAGAAAAACACTTCCTTCAACCCTATTTCTTCAACCCTATTTTTTGGTACACAAAAACACAGAAGTCCGATCTATTAAAAGTGGTAACTAAAATAGAAAGGACTCTG
>NZ_JBNUPN010000056.1:0-793 GCF_050409405.1 Facklamia sp. P13069
CCACGCGTCCTTTAGCTTGGGGGATTGAAGTCGTCGACAGGACAATCCCTAAGTTTTGGCACATATATCCATACTGTGTTAAGGTTCTCTGGTCAGACAGAGAGCCTTTTTCTTTTCTCCCAGCCTTAAAGATCGTGCGATTATCGGTCAAAATTTCAACAGGAATGCCTTTGTTTTCTAGAAACTGAGCAGAAACTTCATAATAAGCAGCTAAAGTTTCTTGCTTGTCAAAGAAAGCACCGACAATCTCTCCCGAAGCATCATCAATGGCGACGTGTAAAAAGGCTTTTTCTGTTCCAAACCAAACATGTTGAGAAGCATCCATTTGAATTAATTCTCCGGCATATTTTTTGCGGGAGCGAGAAGGATGTGCTTTCTTTCCTTCGACTAATTGGACCTCTTTCAACAGGGAGAGTTCGCGTTGGGTGAGAGTCGATTTGTTTTGTTTGTTTAGCAATTGTTTTTTCCATCGGCGTTTCGTTGAACGACGAGCTTTGGGAGCAAGAATGTGAGCTTGAGACAAAATGTTTCGAACGGAAGATTCAGAAAGACAAAAGCCTTCTTCTTTCACTAAAAACTCATGAAAATGTTTAAAATTAAATGACGCATATTTTGTTTGATAGATAGACACAATTTGTTTTCTAAGAGAAGGTGAAATCTTGGTGGAAGGAGACCTGCCACAGTTCCCATGCTGAAAACCTCGACGTCCTTTCGATAAATAACGTTGAATCAATCGGTTGATTTGACGACGAGAAAGAGCGAGTTCGACCTCCGCGCGTTGTTTTGTTTTTTT
>NZ_JBNUPN010000057.1:0-774 GCF_050409405.1 Facklamia sp. P13069
CCATTACGATTACCAATCCAGATGGCACTCAAACAACGACTACTGTAACAAATGGTGCAGACGGCAAAGACGGAGTAGATGGTAAATCACCAACCATCAAGCAAACCCCACTCAAAGATCAAGATGGTAATGTTATAGGAGTAACTATTACCATTACAGATAGTGACGGAAAAGTGACAACTGAAAACATCTTAAATGGCAAAGATGGTCAGACGCCTAAGGTTGAGGTAACACCTGGAAAAGATACAGAAGGTAATTCGGGCTATACCATTATCATTACGAAGCCAGATGGTTCCACACAAGAAGTTTTTGTAAAAGATGGTAAAGACGGTAAGGATGGTAAAGATGGAGTGGATGGTAAATCACCAACCATCAAGCAAACCCCACTCAAAGATCAAGATGGTAATGTTATAGGAGTAACTATTACCATTACAGATAGTGACGGAAAAGTGACAACTGAAAACATCTTAAATGGCAAAGATGGTCAGACGCCTAAGGTTGAGGTAACACCTGGAAAAGATACAGAAGGCAATTCGGGCTATACCATTATCATTACGAAGCCAGATGGTTCCACACAAGAAGTCTTTGTAAAAGATGGCAAAGATGGTAAGGATGGTAAAGACGGTAAGGATGGTAAAGACGGTGAATGTGGAGTGTGTCCAATACCAGACCCAGATCCAACACCAGATCCAGATCCAACGCCAGATCCAGATCCAACACCAGATCCAGATCCAACGCCAAATCCAGATCCAACGCCAGATCCAGATCCAACGC
>NZ_JBNUPN010000058.1:0-710 GCF_050409405.1 Facklamia sp. P13069
AGAGGATATTTTGCACTAAAGCGACGATTGAGGGGGTTGGGAGCAATTGTTTCTTTGTAAGAGCTATAGCGACGTGACTTTCGCCAGAATTTTGTAAGTTTTAAGCCGAGCTTATTCATGATTCGTAAAGCTTTTTTAGGGTCAATTTTTTGATGGTGTGTTTTGTATAATTCAGCCGTAATTCGTCGATAACTATAGGTTTCATAGAGTTCGTGAAATATTTGTTGAGTCTTTTCTTCTAATTCAGAATCATCAGTAACTTTATTCTTTTGACGAAGTCCGTTTTTATTAAGTTTCTTTACCACTTTGGGCGGCCTTTCTATCGGTCTATTCAGAGCTTTAGAACCCCCTTCAAGATAAACACCTTTGCAATTAGCTAGCATTGATGGATTCGTAAGGTTAAAGGCGATTGCCGTTTCTTTATAGGAAGCAGCTATTCTTTGCTTAAAGTGTAAAACATTCAGCTTAAAAATCTAAAGAATAATCTGCTTTTCCTTGAATTGCTTTTAACCCATTTGCCCCCTATCTTTTATAAGTGTAAACCCGATTCTTGACTAAAGAAGGTGAAGGAATCCCCTATTTTTTGTTAAAGCCTAGTAACCTACTTTTCCTTCTAAATACCCTTCAATCACTTTCATTTTCAATTCAGAAGCCTATTTTTAGACATAAAAGGACCCCCAAAAGTTAGTTTTTAACTCGAACTTTTGGGG
>NZ_JBNUPN010000059.1:0-672 GCF_050409405.1 Facklamia sp. P13069
GGACGCGTGGAACGCGTGTTTAACACACTTCAAGACCGCTTAATCAGCGAAATGCGTCTGGCTAATATCCAAACCTTAGCGGAAGCGAATCACTTCTTGATTCAATTTATTCCTCTATTTAATCAGCGATTTGCTTTCCAACTTAAAGATAACCGAAATGTCTTTCAAAAGATAGACCCTTGCGTTAATTTGAACTATTTACTTTGTCGACATGATTTCAGAGTTGTAAATGCGGGACATTCCATTCGCTATCATCGCCAAACTTACCAATGTGTCGATGACTCAGGTAACGTTCAATACCTTCCTCCACATACGCGTGTGATGGTCATTGAGACGCGTAATCTTGAGTTATATGCCAATTATCAAGAGACCTTGTATCCACTCAAGATTGTTCCTGAACATGAACGTTATTCGAAAGAATTCGATACACCGCCTCCTAAAACTAAGCCAAAAGTCATTCCTATCCCGCCTTTATCTCATCCATGGAAAGCAGCCTCTTATCAGCGGTATCTTAAGCAATTGAAGCAGACACATCCAGTATAAAAGAAGAACACTCGAGGAAAAAGATGAGAATAGAAATTCTCACTTTTTCCTCGAGTTCACCAAGCGAAGCGCGGTAGTTTTATCCCGCAAATTTTTAAAATTTCAGGACATTTTCATTTACGGTTGACA
>NZ_JBNUPN010000060.1:0-647 GCF_050409405.1 Facklamia sp. P13069
TTAAGTGCTTTTTAGAGCAACAGATGATTATTTTCCTCTAAAAATAATACTAGGAAAAAGTAGAAATTTAAATTTATGTGGGGGATAAATATGAAATATACACCAGAAAATTTTGAACTAAAAGATGGCAGAATCTGTAAAATTCGAGAGATTCAAGTAAAAGACGCTGCAGAAACTGTTGAATATTTGAAAACCATTATGGGAGAATCTGACTTTTTGAATTCCTATCCAGAAGAAATAACCATAACTGTTGAAGAGGAAGCAAAAATGATCAAAGGCTTTAATGAATCTGATAATACACTTATGATTGTTGTTGAAATGGATGGAAGACTGATTGCAAACGGCACAATAACAAGACTAAGAAAACAGAAAATGCGCCATCGAGGAAATGTTGCCCTTGCTGTGCTAAAAGAATTCTGGAACTTAGGAATAGGGAAGAAGTTACTTCAAGTTCTCGAAGACTATGCTAAAGAATGGGGCCTTTCCCAACTTGAGCTTGACTATTTCTCAGGTAATGAAAGAGGCAAGGCTCTTTATGAGAAATGCGGATTCATCCAAGTGGGAGAAACTCCTAATGCCTATATTTTGAAAGATGGAACCCGATACAACAATATAAAAATGGTAAAAAGTATTTAGAAAAGTTTTAG
>NZ_JBNUPN010000061.1:0-619 GCF_050409405.1 Facklamia sp. P13069
TCAGACTGTAGACAAAGTCCTCTAAATCACCAACCTATGGTGATTTAGAGGGCTTTTTGATATATAATAAAAAGAAAACGGGTGATTTCTATGATGTCCACTAATGCAGAAAGTAAAACGTTCGAAGCACGTCATCAGATGGCTTTTCATGCGCTCGAAGACCTTGTTCCAGAAGAACATCTTCTGAGAAAAATTGATCGACATATTGATTTTTCTTTTATTTATGGACTGGTAGAAGATGTTTATTGCTTAGATAATGGACGTCCGAGCATTGACCCAGTGACACTGATTAAAATCCCTATCATTCAATATCTCTTTGGTATTCCAAGTATGCGCCAAACCATTCAAGAAATTCAGGTGAATGTCGCATATCGTTGGTTTTTAGGGTTATCTCTCACTGACCCAGTGCCACATTTTTCAACTTTTGGAAAAAATTATAAGCGTCGTTTCGAAGGGACAAGTATCGCCCAACAGATCTTTAGCCAGATTCTCACACAGTGTTTTGAAGCGGACATGATTGATTCTAAAGCTATTTTCATTGACGGCACCCATGTTAAAGCTTGTGCCAATGGCCGAAAGTATACGAATAAAGAAGTGATCGTCCAAGCAAAATGGTTGG
>NZ_JBNUPN010000062.1:0-602 GCF_050409405.1 Facklamia sp. P13069
GGTTCCAAATAGGGAAAGGAGTACGTTGTATATTGTCACCCTGCCTATTTAATTTATATGCAGAGTACATCATGCAAAATGCTGGGCTAGATGAAGCATAAGCTGGAATCAAGACTGCAGGGAGAAATATCAACAGCCTCAGATATGCAGCTGACATTACCCTTATGGCAGAAAGTGAAGAGGAACTAAAGAGCCTCTTAATGAGGGTGAATGAGGAGAGTGACAGAGATGGCTTAAAATTAAATACTAAAAACTAAGATCATGACATTTGACTCATTACTTCATGGCAAATAGAAGGGGAAAATGTGGAAGTAGTGACAGATTTCCACTTCTTGGTCTCTGAAACCAATATGGATGGTGATTGCAACCATGAAATTAAAAGACGCTTGCTCCTTGGAAGAAAAGTTATGACTAACCTAGACAGCGTATTAAAAAGCAGAAATATTACTTTGCCAAGAAAATTCTGTCCAGTCAAAGCTATGGTTTTTCCAGCGGTCATGTATGGATGTGAGAGTTATAAAGAAAGCTGAGCCCCAAAGAACTGATACTTTTGAACTGTGGTGTTGGAGAAGACTCTTGAGAGTCCCTTGGACTGCAAGGAG
>NZ_JBNUPN010000063.1:0-587 GCF_050409405.1 Facklamia sp. P13069
AAATTCTTTACTTTTGTCAAAGAGGAAAGCGGAGCGATCCTTGACAGAAATAAAGAATTTGAGATCATGGGCAAGACTAAGCAGGCTTGTTCCTAAAGTATTCGCGTACTACTTCATTGGGACTCTTAAAATTTAAAACCTTTCGATGGATATTATTGCCTCGGTTCACATATCGACGATGTGCTTTCTTCAATTCTTGCACACTCTTAAATTCGCGACGATTGTAGAATCGTTCCCCATCTTCTCGGTGACTTCTTTCAACTATGCCGTTCTGCCATGGAGAATAGGGACGGGTCTTGAGATACTCTATCTCCTTACTCTCTAATATCTCCTCAAAGATGGTTAGTTTATCGGTAACATCTGGATCATTGGTAAATTCACGCCCATTATCTGTTTGAACCTTCGTGATATCAAAGCCTAGACACGCTTCTAACTCTAATAAAAATAAAGCGGTATTGGTGACCGTTTTTTCATCCACAATCTCACAGTAGCGTTTGCGCGAATACTCATCGATCGCTGTGATTTGATAATAACGAATGCCTTTCGAATCAAACTTAAGACAATGCATGGGCACATATTTGATATCG
>NZ_JBNUPN010000064.1:0-561 GCF_050409405.1 Facklamia sp. P13069
AAAAAATGGCAATCCGATGAAAAGAAAGTCTTCAATTGGACTTATCATGAAGCAGATGATTATTATATTGACCTTCAAGGGGTACGTTTCAATTTCAGTGCTTACCGTGAGCGAAAAAATCATTATGACGAGATTCAACAATTCAAAGAATACAAAGCTGAAACGCACACTTCAGGAGGCGAACGCATTGAAGCCGCATTTACTCCGAAAGGTTCCATCCGAAAAATCAGCGTCAATCCTTCTTGGGAATATTTTAAAGCTAAACAACGTGCACTGGCTGAAGAAGAAACCACCCAAGCCATTTATGCCCGCCGAAAAATCGATGTTGAAACTGCCTTTGGCTATCTCAAGGGTTCTTTAGGTTTCACCCGAGTCCACCTTCGAGGCAGACGGAAGGTGAAAATTGAATGAGGCATTGCATTACTGGCATACAATATCAATAAACTGGTGTTATATATCCAAGAACAAGAAAAAATAAAGACCCGAGACAAAATGCGTGGACATTTTATCTCGGGTCTTATTTTAAAGGTTATAGCAAAAATGGACTTATGATACAGCCCC
>NZ_JBNUPN010000065.1:0-513 GCF_050409405.1 Facklamia sp. P13069
AAGTCCGATCTATTAAAAGTGGTAACTAAAATAGAAAGGACTCTGTGCCAGGACTCATGATATACGAACATTACTCACTATAAAAGACCCTAACGTAAAATTCTCTGATCATTGTGTGGAAAATATCTAAAATAAGCTTCACATAAAGCGTACACTGACCTATCCTGTTGATAGCTGTCTTTGTTGCCAAAAGGAAGGAGTTGTCGTTAAAAACGGCACACGCTCCTCTAGAATCACTTACTTAGAAAGTGCAGGGCAAGCTTGCTACTTACTTTTTAAAAAACAACCTTACCTTTGTCGAAATTGTGGCCACTCCTTCACTGCAGAAACCAATTTGGTTGAGAAGAACTGCTTTATCTCGCATGCCACTAAGCAAAAAAATCGCCAGCTTGGCAACGGACACTACTGCTGAAAAGAAAATCGCTTCTCAAACACCTGTCTCTATTCATACCGTACGACGTGTGGTCCAAGACCTTCGTTTCTCCCTCGATCACTCAGACCCTCTAATGTTTA